>JAAFGU010000018.1 GCA_010365205.1 Aromatoleum sp.
TGCGGTCAACGCAACGCGGCGGCGACGGCCGCGTCGATCCGCGCACGGGCAGGGCTCCGGGGTCGCGCCCGTCGTATCGCCCGACGGGTCCGGCGATTCAGCGCCGGATTTCAAGCTGCCGCCTTCTTCGCTTCGTCGCGCAACTCGCGGCGCAGGATCTTGCCGACGTTGGACTTCGGCAGGTCGGCGCGGAATTCGATGTCGCGCGGGATCTTGTAGCCGGTCAGGTGGTCGCGGCAGTGCTTCATCAAGTCGTCCGCCGTCAGCGCGGCATCCTTCTTCACCACGTACAGCCGGACCGCCTCGCCGGACTTCCTGTCGGCCACCCCGACTGCCGCGCATTCGAGCACGCCCGGGTGCATCGCAACGACGCCCTCGATCTCGTTCGGGTACACGTTGAAGCCAGAGACCAGGATCATGTCCTTCTTCCGGTCGACAATCCGGATGAACCCGCGCTCGTCCATGACGCCAATGTCGCCGGTCGCGAAAAAGCCGTCGGCCGTCATGACTTTCGCCGTCTCCTCCGGGTGCCGCCAGTAACCGGCCATCACCTGCGGCCCGCGAATGCAGATCTCGCCGGGCTGGCCCAGCGCGACGTCCTTGCCCGCGTCATCGCGCAGAACGATCTCAGTGGACGAGATCGGCAGTCCGATGGAGCCGTTGAATTGCTGCAGATCAAGCGGGTTGATCGTCGCCGCGGGTGAGGTCTCGGTGAGCCCGTAGGCCTCGATCAGCGGCACGCCGGTGGCCGCTTTCCACTTCAAGGCGACCGCTTCCTGCACCGCCATGCCGCCGCCGAGCGCGATGCGCAACGTCGAAAAATCGAGCTTCCCAAAAGCCGGGTTGTTCAGCAGCGCGTTGAACAGCGTATTGACGCCGGTCAATACGGTGAACCGGTATTTTCCCATTTCCGCGATCAGGCCCGGGATGTCGCGCGGGTTCGGAATCAGAACGTTCTCGCCGCCGACCGTCATGAACGTGAGGCAGTTGGCCGTCAGCGACAAGATGTGATACAGCGGCAACGGCGTGATGACGATTTCGCGCTGATTGGGATCGAGGAACGGCTTCAGCCACGCACGCGCCTGCAAGAGGTTCGCGACGATGTTCCGATGCAGCAGGATCGCGCCCTTGGCCACGCCGGTCGTACCGCCCGTGTACTGGAGGAACGCAATATCGTCGTGGCCGAGCGGAACGCGCTCGAGCTTGTGCTTGCGCCCTTCGTCCAGTGCCGCCGAAAGCCGGATCGCGTCCGGAACGTTCGACGCCGGAACCATCTTCTTCACGTGGCGCAGCACGAAATCGACGATCAGGCCCTTGAGTCCAAGCATCTCCCCGACGCTGGTGACGATCGCCTTCCTGACCTTGGTCTTCGCGATCACTTCCTCGAGCGTGTGCGCGAAATTCTCGACGACGACGATCACCTCGGCCCCCGAATCCTTCAACTGGTGCTCGAGCTCGCGTGCCGTGTAGAGGGGATTGACGTTGACCACGGTGCAGCCGGCGCGAAGCGTGCCGAACAGGCATACCGGGTACTGCAGGATGTTCGGCATCATCAACGCAACGCGCGTGCCCTTGACGCAGCCCTGGCTTTGCAGCCATGCGCCGAACGCCGCCGACAGCGTGTCGAGTTCGGCGAACGTGATCGATTTGCCCATGCAGGAGAAGGCCGGGCGCGAGGCGTAGCGCGCGGAACTGTCGTCGATTACTTCGCGCAGGGACGCGTACTCGTTGACGTCGATGTCGGCGGGGACGCCCTTGGGATACTGCGGCAGCCAGATTCTGTCCACGTATCTCCTCCTTGACGCACATCGGGCGCGGCCGCTTGGGCGCCGCGCCGGTGCCTGCGATACGGCCTGCGGGGCCACCCGCGCAAACTGCGGGGCGGTCTTGTAACGCCGGTTGGCGTCTCGGAATGCTACACCAGAAGTTCGGCGGTCGGCCCTGCGCAGACCGTCGTCAAGAACACTCGTTGCCGCATCAAGCGGTCGCGAGACCCCGCTGTTGCGCGCAATCACGCGCCGCATAGTGCAGCGGTCCGCCGCGAAACGGCGCGAACCCGGTCCCGAAGATCGCGCCGGCGTCGACCAGATCGCCGTCGGTCGCGATGCCATCGCTCAGCGCCGCCTGAGCTTCGGCGACGAATGGCGCGATCAGCCGGTCAGTGAGACCCGCGGGCACGGCGCCGGCGGGCTGTTTCGCCGGCCTGCCCGTACGGTAGTCGTAGAATCCGCGCTTTGTCTTGCGTCCCAGATGTCCCGCCGCGACGAGCTCGAGCAGCCTTTTAGGCGGCGTGGCATCGGGCGTGAGCATCTTGCCGACCGCGATGCAGATGTCCAGACCGACGGTGTCGGCAAGGTCGATCGGACCCATCGGCATCCCGAACGCGAGCGCCGCCTCATCGACGGTCTCCGGCGAAAGGCCCTCGTCGACGCAGCGCATCGCGGCCATCAGGTACGGCGCCAGCACGCGGTTCACCAGGAATCCCGGCGCACTCTTCACCGGGAGCGGCAGTTTGTCGATCTGACGCACGAAAGCGCAGGCCTGCGGCACCCACGCCGCGGCAGTCTGCTTCCCGACGACGACCTCGACCAGCATCATCCGCGGAACCGGATTGAAGAAGTGCAGCCCGACCAGTCGCGCCGGCTCTTTCATCGCCGTCGCAATGTCCTCCAGCGGGATCGACGACGTATTGGTCGCGAGAATCGCGGAAGGATTCGCCTTCGCCTCGAGCGCCGCGAACAGGCTGCGCTTGGCGTCGAGATTTTCGAAGATCGCCTCGATGATCACATCGGCGCGCGCGGCACCGGCTCCGGCGACGTCGGGGATCAGCCGATCCGTCGCGTCGCGGGCGCGACGTGGATCCTTCAGGCGCTCGGCAAACAGCTTTGCCGCGCGGCCCATTGCCGGCGCGAGCCGCTCCGCATCCTGGTCCTGCAGCGTCACCGTGAGGCCGCGCAGCGCGCACCATGCCGCAATGTCGCCCCCCATCGTGCCGGCGCCGACCACGTGCACATGTGCCGCCTTGAAGTCCCCTTCCTTGCCGAGCGACTTCAGCCGCTCCTGCAGTCCAAAGACGCGGATCAGATTGGCGGCCGTCGGCGTTTTCAGCAGGGAGGGAATCGACTCCGGATCGGCCGGCGCCGCGGCAAGCGCGTTGCCGTCGTGCTTGACCCACAAGTCCAGGATCGCGTACGGCGCCGGATAATGTTCGCGACGGGCGCGCTTCGCCACCTGCTTGCGGGCCAGCGCCGCGATGAACGGCCGCAGCAGTGGATTGAGCGTCAGCGACTGCGCAAATCCGAGCGCGCGCGGCGGTGGCAATGCCTGCAGCATCCCGCGCGCCGTGTTGTCCATGATCCGCATCGGCACGCATTCGTCGGCGATGCCGAGTTTCTTCGCCTTGCGCGCATCGATCGTCTTGCCGCTGAGCAGCAGGTCGAGCGCGGCCGGCGCGCCGGTAAGCCTGGGCAGCCGCCTCATTCCGCCCCAGCCGGGAACGATGCCGAGCATCACCTCCGGCAGCCCGAGGCGCGTGCCCGGCTCGTCGACGACGACCCGATAACGACAGGCGAGCGCGAGCTCGAGTCCGCCACCCAGGCAGAAGCCCCGGACCAGCGCCAGCGTCGGGTAGCGGACTGCGGCGAGGCGCTCGAAGGCATCCCAACCACGCTTCACCAGCGCGATCGCGTCGGCTTCGCTGCGCACCTGGCTGAATTCCGTGACGTCCGCACCGGCGATGAAGCCGTTGGCCTTGCCCGACGCGATGATGAGTCCCGCCGGTGGTTCGCGGTCGAGAATGTCCAGCGCCTCATTGAATTCCGCCAGCACCGCGGCGGAGAGCGTATTGGTCGTCGCGCCGGCTTTGTCGAAGGTCAGGCGGGCGAGACCGGCAGTCTCGCGCGTGATGGTCCAGTTCTGCATGGTCAGGGGTCCCGGTGAATGGTGGGCGCGCGCGCCGCGTGGTGCCGATCACGTCCCGTCACGTCTGCCGGTGGCGCAGGCGGCGGCCGGGGGCATCGACGAAGCTGCCGAATCGCACCGCCACCCTTCCGTGATAGTCGGGGCACGGGATCATTCCCTCTCGATCAACATCGCGCCGCCCAGCCCGCCGCCGATGCAGATCGCCGCCATGCCGCGTCGACCGCCGGTGCGCCGCAGCACATTGAGCACGTGGAGGACAATCCGCGCGCCGGAGGCGCCGACAGGGTGGCCCAACGCAATCGCGCCGCCATCGACGTTGAGCTTCGACTCGTCGAGTTGGCCGAGCGGCTGGTCCATGCCGAGTGCGTCCTTGCAATACTCTGCACTTGCCCACGCGCGCTCGCAGCCGATGACCTGCGCTGCGAAGGCCTCGTTGATCTCCCAGGTGTCGAGGTCGTTCAGCCCGAGGCCGTGGCGCTTGAGGATCGGCGTCGCCGCGTGAACCGGACCGAGCCCCATCAGCGCCGGATCGAGGCCCGCCCATTCGGCGTCCACGATCTGGCCGAGCGGCAGGAGCTTGTGGGCGTCCACCGCGCGCGCCGAGGCGAGTACGAGCCACGCGGCGCCATCGGTGATCTGCGAGCTGTTGCCCGCGGTGACGTTGCCGTACTTGCGATCGAAGAAGGGCCGCAGCTTCGCGAGATTCTCGGCGGTGGAATCCTCGCGCACGCCGTCGTCGGTGGCGTACAACTTGCCCGTGTTGTCGTAGAGCGGGATGATTTCAAGGTCGAAATGACCGGCTTTCTGCGCCGCCAGCACGCGTTGGTGGCTGCGCGCCGAGAACTCGTCCATTTCGCGGCGCGTGATGCCGAAGCGGAACGCGACATTCTCCGCAGTCTGCCCCATCAGAAGACCGACGATGGGGTCCGTCAGGCCCTTCATGAGTCCGATGACTGGCGCGAGGTAGCCCAGCCTGAATTTCGTCACCAGCGCCGCGCGCTGCCCGAGCGTTCTTGCGGCGTACCAGTTCGAAAGCCACAGGACCATCGCGTCGGAGAAGAGCAGCGGCGCGCGCGACAGCGCATCGACGCCCCCCGCCAGCACAAGGTTCGAGCGTCCGCTGCGGATGTTGGCCATCGCGGAGTCGAGCGCCTGCATGCCCGACGCGCAGTTGCGCATCACGGTCCAGCCGGGGACCTTCTGCCCGCAGCCCATCCGCAACGCGACGACGCGCCCGATGTTCACTTCGTCCGGCGACGGCGCCGCGCAGCCAAGGATCACCTCGTCGAGCTGCGTCGGCGCAAAGCGCTGGCGGACCAGCAGTTCGCGTCCAACGGCCGCGGCGAGATCCGAGGCGGCAAATGGCCCCGGCCGGTTGCGCGCTTTCAGAAACGGGGTGCGCGCCCCGTCGATGATGTAGATGGGTTCGGTCATCGTTTCGTCAGCCTGGAAAAATTCTCTGCATCAGGTCTTCATGATCGTCACTGCTGGCGCCGTTATCGCGCTTTTCGCCGCGGACCGGCACGCGCCGCAACGTCGGCGGCGCGTGGCACTGGAAGGCGCCGCCCCGCACGCCCAATTCGCCCGAGCGCTCGCTATGCGGCTGCCTTGTGCACAACGGTGGCCGTCACCGCCGGTTGTGCGTTGCCCGTCGCCAGCCGCATCTCGGAGGCGCCGAGGTCCTGCGCGAAGTCGTCGACGCGAATCACCTTTGCCGTGAGATCGCGTGCGGCGAGCACTGCTGCGCCCTCCGCGGAATCGATGACGCCGGCGGCCTCCGCGCGCGCGACGAGCGTTTCGAGCCCGGCGCCCGGCGGGAGCTTGGTGTCGAGCCGGCCGTCCTTTGCGGCCATCTTGATCTTCGCCTCGATCGGCTCGGACACCATCGTCGCCGCGAGCGCCCGCTCGATCGCCAATACCGGTCCGTCGCCGCTCCGGGCGATGAACATGCCGGCGGTCAGACGGTCGCGTGTCGCCGACGGTTCGATCAACAACTTCGCGACCTCGTGCCCCAGTTGGTCCGATGGGACGAAGTACGGCCGGCCCAGCGGGAACACGATCCGGCGCATCATCGCGGCGATGATGCGGTTGGGAAAATTCGAGATCACGCCCTCCAGTGCCGTCTGCGCCTTGAACATCGCGTCCCATATGGCCCAGTGCATCAAGGGCGCATCGGCCTGCTGCCGGCCGTCGTCCTCGAAGCGCTTGAGGGTGGCAGAGCAGAGATACATCAGCGACAGAACGTCGCCCAGCCGGGCCGAGAGCTTCTCCTTGCGCTTCAGCGCGCCGCCGAGCGAGCCCATCGACACGTCGGCGAGAAACGCGAGCGCCGCCGAGAAGCGCGTGAGCTGCTGATAGTACCGCCGCGTCTCTATCGCCACGTTGGCCGGCACGCCGACAAAATGCGATCCGGTCAGACCGGTCACCAGCGTGCGCGCCAGGTTCGATACGGCAAAACGGACGTGCCCGAACAGCGCGGTGTCGAATGTCTCCGATGCCTTCGCCTTGTCGGTTTCACGCGTCGCGCTGATTTCCTTAAGCACGTAGGGATGGCAGCGGATCGCGCCCTGGCCGAATACGATGAGGCTGCGCGTGAGGATGTTCGCGCCTTCGACGGTGATCGCGACCGGAACCTGCATGTAGGCGGCGCCGATGAAGTTAGACGGCCCGAGACAGATCCCCTTGCCGCCGACGATGTCCATGGCGTCGTTGACGACCTGTCGGCCGCGCTCGGTGATGTGGAGCTTGGCGATTCCGGAAACTACTGCCGGTTTTTCGCCGAGGTCGATCGCGGTCGCGGTCAGCGTGCGCGTTGCGTCCATCATGTAGAGATTGCCGCCCATCCGGGTCAGCGCCTCCTCGATCCCTTCGAACTTGCCGATCGCGGTCTTGAACTGCTGGCGCACGCGGGCGTAACCCCCGGTCGCGCGGACGGCGAGCTTAGCCATCCCCGTGCCCGACGACGGCAGCGAAATGCCGCGGCCGGCGGCGAGGGACTCCATCAGCATCCTCCAACCGCGGCCGAGCATCGGCTGCCCGCCGATGATCCACTCCATCGGGATGAAAACGTTGTTGCCCCAGGTGGGGCCGTTCTGAAACACGGCGCTCAGCGGCATGTGACGGCGCCCGATCTCCACACCGGGGTGCATGGTCGGGATCAGTGCACAGGTGATGCCGATCTCTTCCTTGTCGCCCACGAGGTGGTCGGGGTCGTGCGCGCGGAATGCGAGCCCCAGAAGCGTCGACACGGGGCCGAGCGTGATGTAGCGCTTGTCCCAGGTCACGCGAAGGCCCAGCGTGCGCTGGCCCTCGTGCTCGCTCCAGCACACGATGCCGTAATCGGGGATCGACGCCGCATCGGATCCCGCATTCGGATTCGTCAGCGCGAAACACGGGATCTCTAGGCCCTTCGCGAGACGTGGCAGGTAGTGGCGCTTTTGCGCCTCCGTGCCGTAATGCGCGAGAAGTTCGGCCGGTCCGAGCGAGTTCGGCACCATGACCGTCACCGACACCGTCCCCGAATGCGTGGACAACTTGGTCATGACCTGCGAATGGGCGTAGGCGGAAAACCCGAGGCCGCCGTACGCCTTGGCGATGCTCATTCCGAGAAAGCCCCGGTCCTTGATGAACTGCCATACCGCGGGCGACAGGTCGCGGAATACGTTCGTCGTCTCCCACTCGGTGATCATTTCGCACAGCTGCTGCACGTCGTTGTCCATGAAACGCTGTTCGTCGGCGGTCAGCGTCGGGGCGGGCACGTCGAGCAGTTTCCGCCACGCCGGCTTCCCCGAGAACAGCTCGCCGTCCCACCACACGGTGCCGGCCTCGATCGCCTCGCGCTCGGTCTGCGACATCGGCGGCATCACCTTGCGAAACGCCGAGAATATCGGGTCACTGATCAGCGCGCGGCGCAGCGGCGGGATCAGCAGCGGTATCGCCAGCAGCACGAAGGCCACTCCGAGGACGAGGGTCAGCCCGGTCGGCAACAGGTGCCAGACCGCGGCGGCAGCGAGCGCGAGCGCGATCGCCGCGCTCCAGGCCAAGCCGCTGGCGTTGACATAGGCCAGCGCGAGGACGCCGATAAGCAGGGCAACGATCCAGAGCAGGGTGAACATCATTGGCTCCTTGGGGGGATGACGTTACGCGGAATGAGCGCGGTTTCGGCGGTGGCGGCGCGCGCGAATCAGCGCGTTCGCGGGAGGTCGCCGTCGAGCGCGCGGCTGGCCTCGTTGGACTCTTCGGGCAGCGGAGACGTAAGCCCGGCGAGCAGGAATGGCGCAAGCCGGCGCAGAAGCATCTCGTCGTTGCCGGTGTCGGTCGGATTGAGTTCGGCGATCAGTTTGAGCGCGTCGGTGCCCGCAAGCGTGTACGAAAGCGCACCCATGATGAAATGCAATCGCCACGACAGCTCCTTCTTCGGCAACTCGGGCAGCGCGCGGCCGAAGGCTGCCTTGAAGCGCGTGATCATCACCGCGTACTGTCCGGACAGAAACTGGCGGATGAATGGCGCGGGATCCGCATAGGCGCGGCCGAGCAGCCGAAGAAAATTCTTGCCGCCCCGCGCGGGGTCGCGGGCGAGGTTCAACGCCGGAACGAACATCGCCGAAAGAATTTTTTCGCAGGGCACCGGATGCGGCGCCGCGAATTGCTCGAGACTGCTGAGCAACGACAAGCGCTCCTGGTTCATCGGATCGAGGCGGCGGGTAAGCACGGCCTGGAACAGCTCTTCCTTGCTGCCGAAGTGGTAGTTCACCGCGGCGAGGTTCACTCCAGCCTTCGTCGTGATCAGGCGCAGGCTCGTCGCCTCGAAGCCGTGTTCCATGAACAAGGCCTCGGCGGCATCGAGAATCCGGTCCTTGGTGGCGGCCGGTCCCCGCGTTTCGACAAACGGAATCACCTTTGCATCCATCGCCCCGGCTCCGGCGTTCTCATTCATCCACACCATCCCGAAAGAAGACTGACCCTGTCACCCGCTCTGCGAAATCGATTAAACGTTCGTTTGAATCCTAATGTCGTTTCTGCGCCGCTGTCAACTTTACCCACAACGGCGCGAGGAAACGCGAAGAGACGTAGCCCGCCCGTCGGCGCGAGCAGACGCTCATCAAATAGACGATTATGAACAATGAGATAGCGTTCCGTTTTAACAGGACCGCGTAGAAGTCGGCGACGCAATTCGCAGCCAGCGCGGAGGCTACGCGTGTCGCGCCGACGGCCGATGAACGACGACTCGGCTTGCTGTTTGGTTTGGTCGGTGTCGCTAGTTTCAGCCTGACATTGCCTGCGACGCGTGCCGCCGTCGCCAGCCTCGATCCGGTGTTTGTCGGTCTCGGCCGGGCGGTGGTTGCCGCCGCGCTCGCGGCCGCGGTTTTGGCTGGGACACGCACGCCTTGGCCCGGCCGCGCCTGCGCATCGCGGCTCGCGATCTTCGTCGGCGGCGTGATCGTCGGGTTCCCGTTGTTCACGGCATGGGCGATGCAACGCGTCCCGGCCGCGCACGGGGCAATCGTCGTCGGTCTGCTGCCCGCTGGCCACGGCGCTCGCCGCGGCGTGGCTGGCGCGCGAGCGACCGACATGCACATTCTGGCGGTGCGCCGTGTTCGGCAGCGCGGTCGTCGCCGCGTTCGCGCTCTGGAAAGGCGGTGGTTCGCTCCATCTCGCCGATCTCATGCTCATGCTTGCCGTCGCCGCCGCCGCGATCGGCTACGCGGGGGGGGGCGGACGTCTGGCGCGGGAGCTCGGCGGATGGCAGGTCATCTGCGGGGCGCTCGTGCTCGCGGCGCCCGTGATGCTGGTCCCGACATTGCTCAGCGCCGACCTGCGCCTGCTCACGGCACCCGCCTCCGCGTGGCCCGGTTTTGCCTATGTCAGCGTCGTCAGCCTCTCCCTGGGATCCTCCGCCTGGTATCGCGGACTCGCGCTGCGCGGCATCGCGGCCGTTGCGCAGGTTCAAATGCTGCAACCCTCGTTGACGACATTCGCGTCGGCGTGGCTGCCGAACGAAAACATCGAAGCCGCGACCTACGCCGCCTCGGCGCTGGTCATCGCATCGACCACGAGCGGACGGCGCTCGGCGGCGCCGGCGCGTGTGCCGCGTCGATCCGATCCTTGGGCCGCGCGATTCTGCCGGCGATCCGATGAGCGAGTACCGGGACCCGCGTGCCGGCCCGACCGTACGCTTCGCATCGAAACGCGGTTGGCTATACTCGGTCTCTCCGGAGGAGGACAGGTATGGCCACGATTTCGATCGGGAAGAAGCACCAGCTTTCGCACAAGAAGGCAAGAGAGGCCGCGCAGAAGGTCGCAGAGGACCTGAACGCGCGCTTCGATCTGAATTACGTGTGGAGCGGCGACCGCATCGAATTTGCGCGACCCGGGCTCGAAGGCGAGCTCGTCGTGCTGAAGGACGAGGTCCGCCTCGACTGCAAGCTGGGGTTCCTGCTGAGCGCCCTCAAGCCGGCGATCGAAAGGGAAGTGCACAAGGAATTCGACAAGCGATTCGGCAAGCCGAAGGCGTGACGCGGATCACGCGCCAACGGACCCCTGCGCGGGGGGTTCGCGCGGCGCGACCGGATCGAGGGGGTTGCCGAACGGCGCCGTGTTGCCGGCGTACAGGCTGTCGAGGAGCGCCGCCTCGCGTTCGGCGAGGGTCGCGAGAAACCGGTCCGCACCGCCCATGCGCCGGAAGGCGTTGAAGCCGCGCTCGAGAAAATGGTGTAGCACTCCGAGCCCGGCCAGCCTTGCCGGTTGACGCATCATTCGCATCGCGCCGTAGATCAGCGGTTTTTTCACGTATCCGTCGATGGCGGTACCTATTTCGACAGTCAGGCGGATCTGCCGCTCCCGGCGCCCGCGATCGCCCATCTTCCGGAAAGCGCGGCAGTACTCCTGCACCGTGAATTGGCCGTCGGCACGCGGCAATCGAGCCAACAGCTCCCGATCGAGTTCCTGTGACAGACAGTTCAGCGCCATGGCGTCGGCGATCGTCGCGATGACGCGCTCGGGCAACATCCTCACCATCAGCGGCACGACGCGCGCGAGGTCCGCGTCCCGCTGAGCGAAGTCTGCGCCCCCGTAAAGATCGCTCTGGAAGAACCGGACCGCGCTTTCGTAACGCGGCTGCTGCGCGAGATCGGCATAAGTCAGTCCTAGCCGCTTCGTCTGCCAGCCGGCGACACGCTCAAGAGCCCCCGCGAGGATCGGATTCGCGCGGCGCTGCGCGTGGAGCGTCGCGACGTGCTCCAGCTCGCGCAGCAGCGAGGCTTGCGCTGAGTGCACAACCGGCGGTGACGGCGCGGTGGACATGGCGAATGAAAGCGATGACGGATGGAGGCGCGACGCGGGACCCGCGCGTTCGCGGTACAGTCTAGCGGAGACAGGCCGCGACGAATTAGATTGTTTGGTCTAAAGCGCGCCGCCAGAATCGAGCCCTCACTCGAGTCTTTCCCGCGCCGCCTCGAGCATCGCCGCGTCATTCTTTTCCTGCTCCCGCCAAATGATCAGTCGCCGCACATTCCTCGCCGCCGGCGTCGCCGGATCCGCGGCGCTTGCCGCCGCCTGGTGGCTGCGCGGTACCCATGGCGACTACGCGTCGGCGGATTCCGCCGACGGAGCGCTCTCGGCGATGGATGCGCAGGCCCCGGCCATCATCGCGGCGATCATCTCGATCATTCTGGAGGGCGCGTTGCCCGTCAAGGCCGCCCCGCGCGCAGAAGCGATCCGGGAAACCGTAATCAACGTCAACCGCGCGGTGACGGGCTTGCCGCCCGCCGCGCAGAAAGAGCTGGCGCAACTGTTCGCGCTGCTCGCCTTCGCGCCAAGCCGGCTCGCCCTTGCGCGGATCGGAGCCCCATGGGACCGGGCGGACTCCGATGACGTTGCCGCGTTTCTCGAGCGGTGGCGGACCAGCGGCTTTACGCTGCTGCGTTCCGCCTACGACGCGTTGCACCAACTCATCCTTGCCGCCTGGTATGGGAATCCGAAAAGCTGGGCCGCGATCGGCTACGGCGGCCCGCCGGCGCTGTCGTCATGAACTACGCCCCGAATTCGCCGGTACTCGACCCATTCCGCGCCGGCGTCGCCGGCGGCTGGAACGTGATCGACGCGTCAACGCTGGACCGCGATCTCCTGCTGGAGGTCGACGTGGCGATCGTGGGCACCGGGGCCGGCGGCGGGACGGCGGCCGAGATCCTCGCAGGCTCCGGACTCAAGGTGCTGCTCGTCGAGGAAGGCCCGCTGCGCACGTCCAGCGATTTCCGGATGCGCGAAACCGAAGCGTATCCCGAGCTCTATCAGGAATCCGCCGCACGCAAGACCAAGGATAAAGCGGTCAACATTCTGCAGGGACGTTGCGTCGGCGGCGGCACGACGGTCAATTGGACCAGTTCGTTCCGCACGCCGGAGGTGACGCTTGGGCATTGGGCCGCCGTCCACGGTTGGCGCGGTTTCGGTGTGGCCGATCTCGCGCCCCATTTCGAGCGAATGGAACGGCGCCTGTCGATCGCCCCGTGGGACGTGCCGCCGAACGCGAACAATGCCGCGCTCGCCCGCGGCGCCGCGAAGATCGGCATCGCGGCCGCGTCGATTCGCCGCAACGTGAAAGCCTGCTGGAATCTCGGCTACTGCGGGATGGGCTGTCCGACCAATGCGAAACAGTCGATGCTGGTCACCACCATCCCCGGCGCCCTCGCGCGTGGTGCGACGCTCGTCACGCGCGCAAGGGCGCTCGTCTTCGAGATTCACGGCGACCGCGTCTCTGCGTTGACCTGCGCAGCGATGGACGGGCGCGGCGTCCAGCCGACATCGCGACGGGTCACCGTGCGCGCGCGGGCGTTCGTCGCGGCGGCCGGCGCGATCGGTACGCCGGCGTTGTTGCTGAGAAGCCGCGTGCCAAATCCGTACGCCATCGTCGGCAAACGGACGTTTCTGCACCCGACAGTGGTGTCGGCGGCGCTGATGCCCGGAACCGTTGCGGGTTATGACGGGGCGCCGCAGACGATCTACTCCGATCACTTTCTCGATACGCTGGCACCGGACGGGCCGATGGGCTACAAGCTCGAGGCGCCGCCGGTCCACCCTATCCTCGCCGCGATTACGCTGCCGAACCACGGAACGGCGCACGCCGGATGGATGCGCGAGCTGCCCCGTCTGCAGGTCCTGATCGCGTTGTTGCGCGACGGCTTTCACCCGGAAAGCGTCGGCGGCACCGTCACCTTGCGCGACGACGGTACGCCGGTGCTGGATTACCCGTTCACGCCCTACGTATGGGACGGCGTGCGCCGCGCACTGCGGTCGATGGCGGAAATCCAGTTCGCCGCGGGCGCGGCACGCGTGATGCCGATTCACGGCGACGGCACCGGGTATCCGACATGGGGCGAGGCGCAGTCCGCCATCGCCGGCTACGCACTCGGGCCGCGCGTCACCCCGGTGGTCAGCGCGCATGTGATGGGGGGCAGCCCGCTCGGGCCGGACCCGAAACGCGCCGCCGTCGACGTGACGGGCCGCTACCATCAGCTGGCCAACCTCTACGTGATGGACGGCTCGCTGTTTCCGACGTCGGTCGGCGCCAATCCGCAGTTGTCGATTTTCGGAATCGTCGCGCGACTCGCCGACGACCTCGCCGCTACGCTCGGAAAGCCGCGCGCGTAGGCACGCGGTTGCGCCTGGACCGCGGCTGCGCGCCACCCGAACGCCGGAAGCGCGGACCAAGCCGCTCGCAGCGCACGGGCTTCCGCCGGCGATTAGTGTGTTTGCTCTACTGGCTGCCGGTATCTTGATACCAATCGCCCTCTGGCGCGAGACCACCACCTCTCGAAAGGACATCACCATGCTGAAGCAAACCACGATCAAACTTCAACCGAACCAAGTGACCGAAGCGGTCTATGCCGCGTCACGTCAAGTATGGCTGGCCGGTCTGGGCGCCGCTGCGGTGAGCCGCGACTGGGCTCAACATCAATCCGCGCCGTTCATCAGGTCGCTCGTCAAACAGGGGACTGCCGTCGAATCGCGCGCGATCCGCTTCGTCGGCAATCAGATCGAAATGTCGATGACCCGTGCCAATGCAGTGTGGAAGCATACGCGTCGGACCGTGGAATCGAACGTGAAGCAGGTTGCCGACAACGCGGTGACGCTGGCGCAGCAGGTTCTGCCGAAGAAGCTCGAGTTCCCGACTCGCTCCGCCAAGGCGAAGCGGCCGGCCGCCAAGCTGACGCGGACGAAGAAGGCAGCGCTGGCGCGCGTAGCGAAAGTGACGAAAAGGACGAAGCGGGCGGTGAAGGCACGGACAAAACGCGCGTAGTTCGGTAGTATCGCGGCGCCGCCATCGCCACGAATCAGGGAGGTTCATGCCGGAACGCACGGCGACCGGGGACGCCCGCCGGACACGGAAGCAGCCACACACGAGCACGCGTTCCAGCGTGGGCCTAGCGCTGGCGGGCGGTGGCCCGCTCGGCGGAATTTACGAGGTCGGTGCGCTGCTCGCGCTGACCGACTCGCTCGACGGGATTGACTTCAACGATCTCGAAGTCTACGTCGGGGTGTCGTCCGGCGGCTTCGTCGCCGCGGCGCTGGCTAACGGCATATCGCCGGCTCAGATGTACCGGATTTTCATCGACGACGGCGCCGACGCGGCGCTTACCCCCGAAGTCTTCCTGCGTCCGGCGCTCTCCGAATTCGGGCGCCGCGCGATTTCGTTGCCGCGCCTCCTGGCGCGTGCAACGATTCAGTATCTGCGCGACCCGTTCCACCGCGGCGTGGTGGAATCGTTCTCGACGCTGTCGCGGGCGATGCCTACTGGCGTGTTCGACAACGGTCCGATCGACAACTTCCTGCGCCGTCTGTTTGCGGCCCCCGGGCGGACGAACGACTTCCGCGAACTCGGCCGAAAACTGTTTCTCGTGGCGACCAACCTCGACACGGGGGCGTCGGTAACGTTCGGGGCGCCGGGTCACGACCACATTCCGATCTCGAGCGCGATCGCGGCTTCCTCGGCGCTGCCCGGACTCTTTCCCCCAGTCGCCATCGAAGGCGAACATTACGTCGACGGCGCGCTCAACAAGACCCTGCACGCCTCCGTCGCACTCGATGAGGGCATCGAGCTGCTGCTTTGCATCAACCCGCTCGTGCCGTTCGACGCGAGCCGCGCGAGGAGCCGCGGCAGCCTGACGGGTGAAAAACTCGATCGGGGCGGGCTTCCGCTCGTCCTTGCACAGACGTTTCGCGCGATCATCCACTCGCGGATGAGAGTCGGGATGGAGAAGTACCACCGACAGTATCCGAATGCCGACATCGTGCTGTTCGAGCCCGATCGCGAGGACGCCGACATGTTCTTCGCGAACCTCTTCAGCTACGCGCAGCGCAAGCGCCTGTGCGCGGCGGCGTTCCGCACGACGCGACACAACCTCATCGCCCGCTCGGGCGACCTCGGACCGCAGCTGGCGAAACACGGCGTGCGGCTCGTGATGGACCGCCTGAACAATCCGGATCGCCAGGTGCTCGACGCCGTCGTCGATCCGCGTCCGCTGCACACCGCGCCGGGTCCCAGCAACGTTCGGCAGACGGCGCGAGACCTCACGCACACGCTGAACCAGCTCGAGCGCTGGCTCGCCAGCGCCGGCTGACCGCCGCCGCGGGCGCGGAGTTTGCTCCGATGGCGTCACCGGTCTACACTCGGCGCGGTCCCATATCAACCGGCCGGCGTCATGGCGGAAAAGAAGCGGCCCCGCCGCACGCGCGAACGAATCCTCGAAACGAGTCTTGCCCTGTTCAACGGATTCGGCGAGCCGCACGTCACGACGGCGGATATCGCCGACGAGATGAATATCAGTCCGGGAAACTTGTATTACCACTTCCGAAACAAGGACGAGATCATCGGCGAGCTCTACGCCGCGCACGAGGCGCAGGTTCTTCCGCTGTTCGCCGCGCCGCCGCAAGGCGGGTCCCGTCGAGCCAACGTCGAAGATCTCTGGCTGCTGTTGCATCTGCTGTTCGAGCGAATTCGGGAATACCGATTTCTTTATCGTGACCTCGACGAACTCACGTCGCGCAATCGCAAGCTGAGCACGCACTTCTGCGGACTGCTTCGGCGCGGCATTTCCGCCGTGGTAGAGTTGTGTCGCGGCATGGTGGAGGCAGGTTCGATGCGCGCCTCCGAGCCGGAGATCGCCGCCGTCGCGCAGAACGTCGTGCTGATCGCCACGTATTGGATGTCGTTCCAGCGGCTAAGTCGCGCGGCGCGCGAACCCGCCGAAGAGATCGACCTCGGCCACGCCGCATACCAGGTTCTCGCGCTCGTCTCGCCCTATCTCGTCGGCGACGCGCGCGCGCTGCTGGACCGGCTCGGCGCCGATTACCTCTGAAGGAGCCCCAATGGCAAGGAAGTGGGCCAAGTATCCGCATGCCGACAAGGCGTATGTCCACGATGCCGCCGGACTGAAAAAGCACTGGGCACGGCTGCACAAGGGCGACTGCGAGCCGTTTCCGAAGGACGCCGCAGTCCTCGACGCCTGGCGATGCTTCCACGCGGGCGAATTCGGTTCTGCGGTCGAAGCGGGCCTCGCCGCCGGCGGACCCGGGATCAATGCGGCCGTCAAGGCCCAGGCGATCTACGCGAACTATATCGAGAAATCGGATAAGGCGAAGCTCGCTCTGTTCGAGGAGGCGGCGGGCTGGGCCGAGGAGCGCCGGGGAAAGGCGCCGAAGGATCCGAACGCGCACTACCTCTACGCGTTCGCGCTCGGGCGCTACAGCCAGGGCATCTCGGTGGCGAAGGCGCTCGCTCAGGGCTTCGGCGGCAAGATCAGGGACGCGCTGACGACGGCGCTCAAGCTGGAGCCGAAGCACGCGGACGCGCACACGGCGTTCGGCGCGTACCAGGCCGAGGTCATCGACAAGGTCGGAGGGCTCATTGCCGGGATGACGTACGGCGCGAAAAAGGATGCCGCACTCGAGCACTATCAGAAGGCCCTCAGACTCAACCCTGATTCGGCAATTGCGCGGATCGAGTACGCGAACGGTCTCATCATGCTGTTCGGAAAAAGCCGGATGGACGACGCGCAGCGGCTGTACGAGGAAGCG
>JAAFGU010000392.1 GCA_010365205.1 Aromatoleum sp.
GCCGGCAACGACTGCGTCTCCGCCGACGGTGTCGACGGCGACGGCCGGCGCAGCGACGGTCGCATCCGCGCCGATCGCGCCGGCGGCGTGAGCGCCGTGAAGCGGGCATGCGGATCATCGACGGTCTCGGCGCACTTTGCGGCGTGGTCCCCTCGTTCAAGCTCTGGAAATCGCTGACATGGCGCAAGCGTTGAAGCCGCTGCAGGTCGGGCTGCTGGGCCTCGGCACCGTCGGCCTGGGCCTGTGGACCGTGCTGCGACGGAACGAGGAGGAGATCTCCCGCCGCGCCGGCCGCCCGATTCGGCTGACGTGGATCGCCGAACGCGCGCTCGACCGCGCACGCGAGGCGACGCGCGGCACCGCCGGGGTAAACCTCACCAACGACGCGGCCGTCGTGATTGCGCACCCGGACATCGACATCATCGTCGAGCTCGTCGGCGGCATCGAACCGGCGCGGACGTTCGTGCTGCAGGCTATCGCCGCCGGCAAGCACGTCGTTACCGCGAACAAGGCGCTGCTCGCGCATCACGGCAACGAGATCTTCGCCGCCGCCCACGCCAGGGGCGTGATGGTCGCGTTCGAAGGCGCCGTGGCGGGCGGCATCCCGATCATCAAGGCGCTGCGCGAAGGCCTCACCGCGAATCGGATCGAATGGATCGCCGGCATCATCAACGGCACATCGAACTTCATCCTGTCGGAGATGCGCGCGCGCGGCGCGTCGTTCGAAGACGTGCTGAAGGAAGCGCAAGCGCGCGGCTACGCCGAGGCCGATCCGACGTTCGACGTCGAGGGCATCGACGCCGCGCACAAGCTGACGATCATGTCGGCGATCGCCTTCGGCGTCCCGATGCAGTTCGACAAGGTCTACACCGAAGGCATCTCGAAGCTGGCGCGCGAAGACCTGCGCTACGCCGAGGAACTGGGTTACCGGATCAAGCTGCTCGGCATCACCCGGCGCACCGAGGCCGGCATCGAGCTGCGCGTCCACCCGACGCTGATTCCGGCGAAGCGCCTGATTGCGAACGTCGAAGGCGTGATGAACGCGGTGCTGGTGAAGGGCGACGCGGTCGGGGCGACGATGTACTACGGCGCGGGTGCGGGCGCCGAGCCGACGGCGAGCGCCGTCATCGCCGATCTCGTCGACGTGACGCGAATGCACACTGCCGACCCCGAGCACCGCGTGCCGCATCTTGCGTTCCAGCCCGACCAGCTCTCCGACGTTCCCTTCCTGCCGATGGGCGACGTAGAGACGAGCTACTACCTGCGCATGCGAGTCCTCGACAAGCCAGGCGTGCTGGCCGACATCACGCGGATTCTGGCCGACCGCGAGATCTCGATCGAGGCGATGATCCAGAAGGAGCCGCCCGCGGGCGAGGCGAAGACCGACATCATTCTGCTCACGCACCAGTCGGTCGAAAAGCGCGTCGTCGACGCGATCGCGAAGATCGAGGCGCTCCCGACGGTCGACGGCAGGGTGGTCCGCATCCGGATGGAAGAGCTGAATTGATGCGCTACGTCTCGACCCGCGGCGCCTGGGCCGACGACCCGCAGCCGTTTTCGGCAATCCTGCTCGAGGGACTTGCTCCCGACGGCGGCTTGGCGATGCCGGCTTCGTACCCGCGTTTTTCGGCCGCCAAGCTCGGGGCGCTGCGGCCGCTCGATTACGTGGATCTCGCCTTCGCGGTGCTGTCGCGTTTCATCGACGACATCCCGGCGGCGGACTTGAAGGGGCTGATCGCGCGGACGTATACGCGGGCCGCGTTCGGGAGCGCCGACATCACGCCGGTGTCGATGCTCGAACCGGGCGTCCATCTGCTGCACGCATCGAACGGGCCGACGCTGGCGTTCAAGGACATCGCGTTGCAGCTCCTCGGCAACCTGTTCGAATACGTGCTCGGCCGCGAGGGGCGGCAGTTGAACGTCCTCGGCGCGACCTCCGGCGACACCGGCAGCTCGGCCGAATACGCGATGCGCGGCAAGCGCGGCATTCGCGTGTTCATGCTGTCGCCGCAAGGCCGGATGAGCCCGTTCCAGCAGGCGCAGATGTTCTCGCTCGCCGATCCGAACATTCACAATCTCGCGCTCGGCGGCGCGTTCGACGACTGCCAGGACATCGTGAAGGCGGTCAGCGCCGACGCGGCGTTCAAGGCGCGGTGGAACGTCGGCACCGTCAACTCGATCAACTGGGCGCGCGTCGCGGCGCAGATCGTCTATTACTTCAAGGGCTATTTCGCCGTTGCGCCGGCGGTCGGCGCGCCGGTGGACTTCGCGGTGCCGTCGGGCAACTTCGGCAACATCCTTGCCGGTCACGTGGCAAAAGCCATGGGTCTCCCCATCCGGCGGCTGATTCTCGCCACCAACGAGAACGACGTGCTCGACGAATTCTTCCGCAGCGGCCGCTACCGGCCGCGGAAGACCGCGGAGACGCACGCGACGTCGAGCCCGTCGATGGACATCTCGAAGGCGTCGAACTTCGAGCGCTATGTATTCGACATCGTCGGCCGCGATGCGTCGGTCGTGCGCGAACTGTGGCGGCAGCTCGAAGGTGACGGCGGCTTCGACCTTTCCGCCACGCCGTACTGGCCGCGCGTTGCCGCGTCCGGTTTTGTCTCCGGTACCAGCGGTCACGCCGACCGCATCGCGACCATTCGCGCCACCCACGCGCAATCCGGCGTCGTCGTCGACCCGCACACGGCCGACGGCCTCAAGGTGGGCCGCTCGTTGCGCGATCCCGCGGTGCCGCTGGTGTGCGTCGAAACGGCACTGCCGGCGAAATTCGCGGCGACGATCCGCGAAGCGCTCGGACGCGATCCGGACCGCCCGGCGGTGTACGCGGATCTCGAAGCGCGCCCGCAGCGCTCGACGCCGCTGCCGGCGGACGTCGAGC
>JAAFGU010000393.1 GCA_010365205.1 Aromatoleum sp.
GCTCGCCACCTGCTCCCGATAGAGCCGGGCGGCATCGGTCGCGGAGCCGCGGCGGTGGGAAAGCGACGTCACGTCGACCGACCAGAGGATGCCCTGCTTGCGAACGCTGACGATGTCGCCGGGTCGAACCGGGTGCGCCGGCTTGGCCCGATCATTGTTGAGGCGCGCCTGTCCGTCGTCGATCGCGTGCGCGGCGATGCTGCGCGTCTTGTAGAACCGCGCCGCCCACAGCCACTTGTCGAATCGGACGCGCGCCGGGTCGTCCGGGTCCGCAACATCGGCGCGGGCGGCCGCGTCAGGTCGTGCCATCGGATCCGGCGCCCGAATACGCGCGCATCCACGCGGCAGTGGCGGTCGCGTCGGGGTAGCCCTCGCCGTCGAGCGCCGTGGCTACACGAGCGCGATCGCCGGGCGTACGATTCTGCGACAGCTTGAACTTGGCGTCGACGCGCCTGATCGGCAGGCGGAATCCGATGATCGCGCCCAGCATCGCGTCGCGCTGGCGTTGATCGAGGGCTAGTGTCCACGGTGTCGCGCGGCCGGATTCGAACCGCGCGATCAACGCGTCGAGCACCGCGCGCGTTGCGGAGGGATCCCGGTCGAGTTCGATCGTTCCGTGAATGTGCACGACCGCGTAGTTCCACGTCGGGACGCCGGCGGAAGGTTCGGCGTACCACGACGGCGAGACATACGCATGCGGCCCGTGGAAAATCGCGATCGACTCCGAGTCGTGCACATGCTGGGAGTGGGGGTTGGCACGAGCGAAGTGGCCAAGCAGCGTGCCATGCGGTTCGCGGTCGGCGATGAGTATCAGCGGCAGGTGGGTGACGAGCGGTTCGGGCTGTGCCGGGGTCAGCAACGTCGCGAACGAGTGGTCGTGGACGAGCCGCGCGACCGCCGCGCGGTCGCGGGCGGCGAAATGCCCCGGCACGTAGACGCTCATTGCCGCCTATTCTTCGACGCGCCGGGGTTCCGTGTCAATGCTTCAGGCCTCCGTGCGGAGCGCCCTCCGCGGCGCCGCGGCGCTCGAACAACGCGCGCGCCTCGTCGGCGACGAACGTGTACGGGCGATTGCAGAATTCGCAGGTGACGCCGACCAATCCCTGTTCCGCAAGAATCGTCTCGACTTCGGTGCGCCCCAGCATCCGAAGCACGCTGGCGACGCGGTCGAGCGAACAGTTGCAGCGAAAGCGCGCGGCGCGGGACGGAAACAGGCGCAGGTCGTCGTCGGGGAAATGTCCCGCAAGAAGTGTTTCCACACCGCCGGCCGCCAGCAGGTTGTCGTCGCCGATCCGTTCGATTTCCGCCGACGCTCGTTCCCACGTTGCGTCATCGGTCGCGGTCGCCCCGGGAAGCCGCTGCATCAACAGGCCGCGAATACGCCCTGCTTCCGACGCGAGCAGCATCCGGCTGTCGATCTGTTCTGAGGTCGTGAGGTAATGCTCGATCAGCGTAGCGATCGACGTGGCGTCCAGCGCGACGACGCCCTGTGAGATCGGGCCGCCGTCCTTAGGATCGAGCGTGATCGAAAGACGGCTTCTCGCGGTATCGCCGGCCAGCAGTGCCAGCGGCGCATCGGCGGGGAGAATGTCGGCCTCGCGATTCCACTGCGCCGTCGCCCGCAGATTGAGATCGGCGTCGCACTCGACGACGAGCAAGCGGACGGGGCCGGCGCCCTGGAGCTGGACGACGAGCGCGCCCTTGAACTTCAGCGTCGATGCGAGGAGCGTCGACGCCGCGAGCAGCTCGGCAAGGGCGCGGGCCAGTGCCGGCGGATACGGGTGGCAGGCGAGGATGTCGCGACAGGCGTCGTCCAAGCTCACCAGCGCGCCGCGCACCGCGGCCTCCTCGAACACGAAGCGCGACAGTGCGTCGGCGAAGGGAGCGGGGCCGGGCATGCGGGTCAACGCTTCAGTTGAACAGTGTAGAGGGTCATCGGCAGCCCAGAATTCTTGTCGAACGTGGCGCCGGCTTCGATGCCGGCCGTGGCCACTGCGGCGGCGGATTTGAGTTTTGGAAATTGCGCGTACATCGCGCCGAGCGCGAATTCGCGGCCGGAGCCCACGGCCCAAAAGCGCGTGTACTCGAACACTTCGCGCATCGAATAGACGCCGAAGATACCGTGCTCGTTTGCGATCAGCGCGGTGATCTGCGTCGACTCGTAAGGGTCGTCTTCCTCTTCCTTCGGATTGAGGAAGTGCTGCTCCTTGAGTATCGGATGCAGTTTGCGGAAGGTCTCGAAGATCGCGGCCTTGTTGGTGAAATCGAGGTCTCCGTGTTTCGCCAGCAGGCTCTCGAATACGAGCTGGTGGGCGGCGCTGCCGCAGAGACCGACATAGGTGCCCTTGTAGAGCACGATCTTGTCGGAGGTCCGGTCGTACTGCGCCGAGAGGCGCGTATCGCCGAACGTGGTGAGCGAATCGGCGGCAATGGCGACTTCGTCGTTCTTGCGAACGGCAACGAGCGTGGTCATGGGATTTCGGGCTCCGTCCCGCGCGAGAGGGGACGACGGCGTCGTCCGCGGCGGGGAAACCGACAATTATACCGGTGCGGCCGGAGCCGCCGCGAATGCGGCCGGCGCCGGAAGCATCGCGACCGGCTGCAGCCGGCGCGAATCCCAGGCCGCGATCGCCCATGCCCAGAACTCCGCCACCGTCGTCGGCGCGGCGGAGTCGTCCGGAAGGGGCTGATCGAGAAATTCCCATGCGGCGAGCAGGGCGCCAAGAGCGTCACCGGGGATCGGTCGAGCGTGCGTTTGCTTGGAGAGCTTTTCGCCGGCAGCGTCGAGCGCGACCGGTACGTGCAGGTAGCACTGCGTCGGATACCCGAGCAACCGCTGCAGGAAGATCTGGCGCGGCGTCGACGCGAGAAGGTCGGCGCC
>JAAFGU010000394.1 GCA_010365205.1 Aromatoleum sp.
CACTCCTTTGCATAAAGGTTGATAGTCTTGGTCGACCATCAAGAATACGCCGCCCTCTCATTTCACGTCATACACAACTTTCGATCATAGCTCGCGAGCCACGGCTGCCGGTGTCGATGTCGAAGTTGCCGGCGACGCCGTCGACGCTCCCGTCGACCTCCGGGACATGCTCGTTGAAGCGGAAGGGCACACGCGTACCGCCGCCGGCGTACCTGAACGTTGCCGGATCGTAGAAGATTGCGCGCGACCGCGCGTAGTCGAGGGTCACCGGAAAACGCTTGAACAGCTCATAACCGACAAGGCCCGCGACGTCGTCGAGGCCCTCGACCCGCTGTATGAACGCGGCGAGGTCTATCGTCGCGAACGTCTGGTGCTCGACGACGATGCCGCCGACTTCGAGGCGATCGACCATGGTCAGTCCGACCTCCTGTTGCGCTTCGCCGGAACCCGCCCCGGGCAATGCACCTTCCGCCTTGAGCCCGAGCGCGGCGGCCGCCTTCGGCATCAGCACGTTGACGCCGCCGGAATCGAGCAGCATTCGAAACGGGCCCTTGCCGTTCAGCATCACGCGGACGAACAGATGTCCGTTGTGGACCTCGAACGGCACCTCGACCAGCGCGCGCCCTGCGGGAAACGTGAAATCGGGCCGCGGCGGGGCCGGCAGCCCGAACGCGATCCCGTCCAGCGGCTTGTTGTATTCGATGGCATCGACGACGACGAGTTCGTCGTACTTCGGGTCGCCGCGTGTCGACCGGACGCGAAATGGAATCTGCACGCCCTGGACCGGCCGGAAATCCATGTAGTGCTCCGTTCGCGTCTGCTGTGCGTCCCGTTCCAGCAGGCGCTCGATCAGGTGGGTATCGCGATTCGCCCACAACTCGAACAGCCGCCCGCCCTGCGGTGTGATGCGGACCACATCGAACTGTGCGCCGTCGGCCTCCGCGATCCCGCGGTAGACGATCTCGGCGGCGCCGCGCTCCGGATACCAGAAGGCGAGCCGGTCGCGATAGGCGGCATTGACCGCGAGTTCGCGCGCGCCGTCAGCGGTTTCCGCGCGCGACTGGCCCGACGCGTCCTGCGACCAGGGCGTTGCACCGTCGTAGCCGACGGCGCCCTTCAGCGCGCCGAGATCGTAGCGGAGCAGCGATCGTCCCGTGGTCATGTCGGCCCAGCGCTCCGCGGTGCCCGCGAGACCGCTGGTGGCCAACGAGACCTTGCTGTGCTGGGTTTTCAGCGCATCCCATGCGGCGCCGCCGCTCGCGGATTTCGCCGCCTCGAGGATGCCGCGCGGATCGGCAGCACCGTTACCGGCGGTCTGGGCAAGCGGCGACGCGGCCGCAACAACGAGCGCGAAAGAGACGACGAAACGGGCGATGGAACGGTGCATGCATACTCCGAGCGGGATTGAGGCCGACATTATCCGCGCGTGGCGACCGTTTGCGCCATGCCGACGACGTCGCCTTCGCCGATCCCGTGCTTGTCATTGCACGGGGGTGCGAGGCGCAACGCATGCGCGTCCCGCGGCGGACGCGCGAGCGGCCGATTCAGGCGGCGGCAGCGACCGGCGGTTTCTTGGCCGCCAGGCTATCGAGTGCGGCACTGACGGCGCGGTCGAACAACGGCACCGGCTCGATCACAAGCGACGCCTTGCCCGCACCGATCTCGTAGGAGAGTTCCTCCGGGGTGAACGCGAAGGCCCGCGAGCGCGCGCGACTGGTGAAGATGTACTTCGTCCGCAGGGGGCTGATCCAGAACAGCCGCGCGTCGACCATTTGGCCATCGCGATGGAACGCAAGCCAGGTTCCGACCACCATTTCACTGACGAAATCGTGAACGTTTCCGATCGCGGGTGCCGCGGCTTCCGGCGCCCCGGCCGGTGCTTCGCCTTCCTTCGGTACATCGCGTGGCCGCAGTACCGAGATGTGCAGCGTGTACAGCGCCTCGAAGAAGGCCTGCACCCGCTCGCCCGTCGCCTTCAACGCAGCGCAGCCGGCGCGCAACGACCGGATGAGCGACGGGATCATTCGCGTGAGCTTGGCCTTTTGCGCGTTGCGCTCCTTGGCCGTGATGCTCCACAGCAGATCGTCGAGCGTCGTGAGCGCGGTTTTCCACACGTCGCTGTCGGGCCCGCGCTCTATGCGAACGGTGGTCAGGTAATCGCCCCAGATCGTCTCGGTGAAGCTCCGGACGTCGAACGGCAGATCCAGCCCCGCGAGCTTGTCGCGCAACAGCGCTCGCACTTCGGAGCGGTCGGCCTCGCGCTCCTCGGCCGCAAGCGCCTCCGCGACGTCGCCGGAGAGGGCGGTCGCGGTTTTGGTCTGTTCGGCCGCGATGAACGGCCGCAGCTCGGCATCGGCCGTCTCGAAGACCTCCACGTCGATCTTGAAGTCCTGCGCGACCTGGTCGACAACCTTGGTGGCGATCGCCTCGTATGACGCCCGGTAGTCGTCATCGCCAGTGGATCCGACCGATGCCGAAGCCAGATGATCGAGCAGTCGACGTGCCGGATGCTTGTTGTTGGAGAAGAACGACCGGTCGAGCAACGCCGCCTTTGCGATCGGCACCTGCAGCCGCGCGAACGGCGTGCGCTGCGACTCGGGGATCGAAGGATCGCGAAAAATGTAGTCGAACAGAAGAGCGACGACATCCATCGTGATCCGGTCGTTCGGACTCGAGATGGTGTCGGCGACGGCTTCGCGGATCAGCGGGATCCGGTTGAGCGGGGGCGTCGGAACGTCCGGCCCGGCCGGGAGTGATTCGCGCCAGGCACTGTCGAGCTGCGATTCGAATCGCTGCCAGCGACCGAGCGCCTCGATCAACGCCGACGATGCGCCGAGCGCCATCATCGAATCGAGCTGGGGGAACGCGAAGGCATCCGGC
>JAAFGU010000395.1 GCA_010365205.1 Aromatoleum sp.
CCAGCTTCTGCGCCGCGGGCGTGTTCCTGCCCAGCGTGGCGATCGGCAGCGGATCGGCCCTGAACGTGCCCAGCGATTCGAGTTCGGCATTGTTCGCCACGGCGCCCTTCACCGCGGGCCACTCGTTGTTGCCATTGGCGAAGTAGGCCTGCGCCTGATCGCCGGCCAGATACTCCATGAACCGGATCGCGTTCTCCCTGTGCGGCGCGTATTTCAGCACGCCCGCGCCGGCGATGTTGAGGTGCGTGCCGTAGCTCGCCTGGTCGGGCCAGACGACGCCGGTCTTGGCCGCCCACTCCCTTTCCTCGGGCTTGGTCGAGCGCATCAGGCGCACGTAGTAGTAGGTATTCGACAGCGCCACGCCGCATTCGCCGACGGCAACCGCCTTGATCTGGTCGGTATCGCCGCCGCGAGGGCTTCGCGCCATGTTGGCGACCACGGCCTTCGCCCATTCCTCGGTCTTCGCCTCGCCGTTGTGCGCGATCTGCGACGCGATCAGCGACAGATTGTAGGGATGGCTGCCGGAGCGCGTGCACACCTTGCCCTTGTTCTTCGCATCGGCCAGCGATTCGTACGTGGCGACGTCGGCCGGCTTCATCGTCGCCTTGTTGTAGACGATGACGCGCGCGCGGTTGGAGAACCCGTACCAGTTGCCGTCCGGATCGCGCATCGATGCGGGAATCCGGTCCTCCAGCGTCTTCGACTTCACCGGCTGGAACAATCCCTGTTCCTGCGCGGACCACAGCCGCGCGGCGTCGACGATCATCAGGATGTCGGCCGGGCTTTGCGCGCCCTCGCTCTTGATTCGCTCGAGCAACTGATCGTCGCCGGCGTCGATCCGGTTGATCTTGATCCCGGTGGCCTTGGTGAAGTTGTCGTACAGCGCTTCGTCGGTCTGGTAGTGGCGCGCCGAGTAGAGATTGAGTACCGGTTCTTCGGCCGAGCGGGCGGGCGCCATCGTGAGCGCGAGGGCAAGGGCAGCGACTGCGGGTGCAACGGCGCGCAGGATCATCGTGCGTTT
This sequence comes from Aromatoleum sp., assembly GCA_010365205.1. GTDB lineage: Bacteria > Pseudomonadota > Gammaproteobacteria > Burkholderiales > Casimicrobiaceae > CAIWHR01. Next base: position 1,022 of record JAAFGU010000395.1, read on the forward strand.
CATGTTGGGCTTTCCATCGGGTTGTGATTCGATACCCGATATTGCCTGCGTCCACGCTGGGCGTCAATACGAATAGGAATTATTCTTATTTGATCCAGATCAATCAATTTGCAATTGCCGCAGGCCGGCTGAACACAGAGTGCCCGGCCAGCCCGGCGGACCCTTCGCGTCGTCGTTTTCAGCCGCTGTTGCGCAGCCCTGCAGCGAGCCCGTTGATGGTGAGGTGGATGGCCCGGCGCGTGCGCTCGTCGGTCTGGCCCGCGCGAAATCGGTGCAGCAGCTCGACCTGCAGATGATTGAGCGGGTCGAGATACGGAAAGCGATTGCGGATGCTGCGCGCAAGCGTCGGGTTGTCTTCGAGCAGACTCGCGTGGCCGGTGATCGCGAGCACATGCTTCACCGTGCGGCCGTGCTCGGCCTCGATGCGGGAGAAAATCCGCTCGCGCGTGCCGGCGGCGGGGACGAGCTCGGCGTAGCGCGACGCGATCGCGAGGTCGGTCTTCGCCAGCACCATGCTGGTGTTCGACAGCACGGTGCGGAAGAACGGCCAGCGCGCGTGCATCTGGGTGAGCAGCGGCAGAGTGCCCGGATGCGCGGCGAGCCACGCATCGACCGCCGCGCCGAGGCCGTACCAGCCCGGCAGCATCAGCCGGCACTGGCCCCAGCTGAACACCCAGGGAATCGCGCGCAGGTCCTCGATCCGTGTCGAAGCGGTGCGCGACGCGGGACGGCTGCCGAGGTTCAACTCCGCAATCTCCGCGATCGGCGTCGCCGCGCGAAAATACTCTACGAAGTCCGGCGTTTCGTAGACCAGCGCGCGATACGCCTTGAACGCGTGCCGCGCGAGCTCCTCCATTACGCCGTAGTAGTGCGTCGCGCGGTCGCCCAGCTGTTCGGTGTCGGACAAGCTCGCTTCGAGCGTCGCCGCGACCAGCGTTTCGAGATTGCGCCGGCCGAGATCCGGGTCCGAATACTTGCTGGCGATGATTTCGCCTTGCTCGGTCATACGCAGGCCGCCGGTGACGCTGCCGGTCGGCTGCGCGAGAATCGCCTCGAAACTCGGACCGCCGCCACGACCGACCGTGCCGCCGCGGCCATGAAAGAGCCGCAGCTTGATGCCGTTCTCGGCGAAGGCGCCGACCAGCGCCAGCTCGGCGCGATACAGCGCCCAGTTGGCCGTCAGGTAGCCGCCGTCCTTGTTGCTGTCCGAATAGCCGAGCATCACCTCCTGCCAGCGTCCGCGGGATTCGAGCCAGCGACGGTACAGCGGCAACGAGAACGCCTCGCGCATGATCGCCGCGCAACGGTTCAGGTCGTCGATCGTCTCGAACAGCGGGATGATGTTGACGGCGAGTGTGGTCTCCGTCAGCAGCCCGACCTCCTTCAGCAGCACGCCGACCTCGAGCAGGTCGGACACCGAGTCGCATTTGGAGATCACGTAGTTGGGGAGCGCCGTGGCGCCGTAACGACGGTGGATCTCCGCCGCCATCCGCAGGATGCCGAGCTCCGTCGCCGTGCGCTCCGAATAGGCGAGATGCGGCGAGTGCAGCAGCCGCGGACTCGCCAGTTCCTTCGCCAGCAGCGCGACGCGCTGCGCCTCCGACAGCTCCAGGTAGTCGGCGACCACGCCGGCCCGCGCGAGAAGTTCGCCGGCGATGACCTCGTGCACGTCGGCGTTCTGCCGCAGGTCCAGGACGGCAAGGTGAAAGCCGAATACTTCGACCGCCCGAATCAGGGGCGCCAAGCGTCCGGCGCCCAGCGGCGCCGCGCCGTGCGTGGCGAGCGACGCGGCGATCGTTCGGAGGTCGGCGACGAGCTCGCCCGGCGTCGCGTACGACGGCAGTTCGCCGT
>JAAFGU010000396.1 GCA_010365205.1 Aromatoleum sp.
GCGGCGCGAAGCGGCCGCTCCTCGTCGCGGGCGGCGGCGTTCTCTATAGCCTGGCCACCGATGCCTTGCGCGCATTTGTCGAGGCGCACGGCGTACCCGTCGCTGAAACGCAGGCGGGCAAGGGCGCGCTCGCGTGGGACCATCCGCTGCAGCAGGGCGCGATCGGCGTCACCGGTTCGCCGGCGGCCAACGCGCTGGCGCGCGACGCCGACGTGGTGATCGCAGTCGGCACGCGTTTGTCCGACTTCACGACCGGCTCGCATTCGATGTTCGGCAACGCCGGGCTCGTGTCGCTCAACGTCAACGCCTTCGATGCGCTGAAGTGGCGCGGCGCGTCGCTGGTGGCGGACGCGAAACTGGGGCTCGGCGCATTGTCGGCCTCGCTAGGCGGTTGGAAGGCAGATACCGCGTGGCAGGCGCAGGCCAAAGACGGTGCCGCCGCGTGGCGTGCCGATGTCGACCGGATCACCCGACGGCGCGACGCGGCGTTGCCCTACGAAGGCGAGGTGATCGGCGCGATTCAGCGCTCGGCCGCGGATTCGGCGACGCGCGACATCGTCGTCTGCGCCGCCGGGACGCTGCCCGCGGAGCTGCACAAGCTGTGGCGCACCGCGACCCCGGGCGGTTACCACGTCGAATACGGCTACTCGTGCATGGGCTACGAAATCGCCGGAGGCGTCGGCGTCAAGATGGCGAAGCCCGGCCGCGAGGTCATCGTCGTCGTCGGCGACGGCAGTTATCTGATGCTCAATTCCGAGATCGCGAGCTCGGTGATGCTGGGCACCAAACTCGTCATTGTCGTGCTCGACAACCGCGGCTTCGGCTGCATCAACCGGCTGCAGCAGGCCTGCGGCGGCGTGCCGTTCAACAATCTCTTGGACGACTGCGCGCCCGACGCGGACCGGGCGCCGCGGATCGACTATGCCGCCCACGCCGCGGCGCTCGGCGCCTTGTCCGAGAACGTGACGACGATTCCCGAGCTCGAGGCGGCGCTGGATCGCGCGCGTGCCGCGGACCGGACGTATCTCGTCTGCATCGAAACCGACCCCGCGCGCACGACGGACGAAGGGGGCTGGTGGTGGGAAGTCGCGGTGCCGGAGGTCTCGGAGCGCGCCGAGGTGCGGGCGGCGCGCAGCGCGTACGAGGACGCCCGCCGGCGGCAGAAACCATGAGCAAAGGCAAACCCTTCGCCGTCAGGATCGGTATCAACCCGATTTCCTGGAGCAACGACGACCTGCCCTCGCTCGGCGGCGAGACGCCTCTGGAAACCGCGCTCACCGAGGGCAGGACGATCGGCTACCAGGGCTTCGAGCTCGGCAACAAGTTCCCGCGCGACCCCGCGGCGTTGCGCGACGTGCTGTCGCGGCATGGCCTCGAACTCGTTTCCGGCTGGTATTCGGGCCGGCTGGCCGAGCGTTCCGTCGGCGCCGAGATCGCGGCCGTGGGCCCTCACCTCGACCTCCTTGCCAAGAATGGCGCGACGGTGATGGTCTACGGCGAAGTCGCCGGCAGCATCCAGGGCTCGCCGACGCCGCTGTACAAGCGCCCGCGTTTCGTGCGCGCGGCGCAATGGCGGGAGTACGCCGACAAGCTCACCGCGTTCGCCCGGCACACGCTGTCGCGCGGTGTGCGCGTCGGCTATCACCACCACATGGGCGCGTTCGTTCAGGCGCCGGAGGACGTCGACCAGTTGATGGCATTGACCGGCGACGAGGTCGGGCTGCTGTTCGACACCGGACACATGAGCTTCGGCGGCGGCGACGCCGTCGACATGCTGGGCAAGCACATCGGTCGCGTCTGCCACGTCCACTGCAAGGACGTCCGGCCCAGCGTCATCCGTCTCGCCCGCAATCGCAACTGGAGCTTCCTCGAAGCCGTGATCAATGGCGCATTCACGGTCCCCGGCGACGGCGCGATCGATTTCCGGTCGCTGCTGACACTGCTGCACGGCCACGGGTACAAGGGCTGGCTCGTCGTCGAGGCGGAACAGGACCCGGTGGTGGCGCCGGCGTATCGCTACGCGGACATGGGGTACCGGCATCTGCGCATTCTCGTGTCTGCACTCGAGGAGGGTCCCGCATGAGCCTGCTGGTCAAGGGTCGTCGCACCGGCCGCGACATCGTCACCGTCACGCCGCAGTCGGCGGGCTGGGGCTACGTCGGCTTCGCGGCGTATCGGCTGCGACCAGGCGAATCGCTGCGCCTCGAGGTCGCCGCGTCGGAGCTTTGCCTCGTCGTGCTCGCCGGCACCGTCAGCGTCGCCGCGGGTGGCGAAAACTGGCGCGGGATCGGCGCCCGCACCAGCGTATTCGAGGACCGCTCGCCGTACGCCGTCTACCTGCCTCGTGGCGACGGCGTTGTCGTCACGGCGCACACCGCCGCCGAGATTGCCGTGGCCAGCGCGCCCGGCGCTCGCCGCTCGCCGGCGCGGCTGATCGAACCCGGCACGATGAAGCGTTCGATCCGCGGCGCCGGCCTCAACCAGCGCTTCGTCTGCGACATCCTTCCGCAGACCGAGCCCGCCGATCACCTGCTCGTCGTCGAAGTGCGAACGCCGGCGGGGCATTCGTCGAGCTATCCGCCGCACAAGCACGACACCGACAACCTGCCCGAGGAGAGCTCGCTCGAGGAGACGTACTACCACCGCCTCGATCCGGCGCAGGGCTTCGCCTTCCAGCGCGTCTACACCGACGACCGCTCGCTCGACGAATCGCTCGCCGTCGAGGACCACGACGTCGTGATGGTGCCGCGCGGGTATCACCCGGTCGTCGTGCCCTACGGCTACGAGTCGTACTACCTCAACGTGATGGCAGGGCCGACGCGCGAGTGGCATTTCCGCAACGATCCCGCGCACGAATGGAT
>JAAFGU010000397.1 GCA_010365205.1 Aromatoleum sp.
CGCGGCAACAGATCGAACGTGCCGCCGTGCGTTCGCGCGATGCGGTCGACGATCGCGAGACCGAGTCCCGCGCCGCTCGCGTTGGTGCGCGCCGCGGATGCGCGCGTGAACGGCTGCTTCAGCCGCTCGACCTGATCCTCGGGAATACCGGTGCCGCAGTCGGCGACGTCGAGCACCAGCCGGCCGTCCGCATGCGTCGTCGTCAGCTCGACGGGCGGCGCACCGTACGCCAGCGCGTTGTCGATCAGGTTCGTGACCAGGCGCGAAAACGCAATCGGCCGCAGCGCGGCCGGCGGCAGCGCGCCGGGGGCGAAACGCACGTCTTTTCCGGTGCGCTCGTAGCGCTCGACGCACGCGCCCACGATTTCATTGGCATCGCAGCGCTCCGGAGCGGCGTCGCGATCGCTGCGCGCAAATTCGAGGAATTGGCCGACGATCCGGTCCATCTCCTCGATGTCGTCGACCATCCCGGCGTGCAGCGCTTCATCGCGCGCGCCCATCTCGATTCCGATCCGCAGCCGCGCCAGCGGCGTGCGCAGGTCGTGCGACACTCCGGCGAGCAGGACCGCGCGGTCCTGCTCGACCTGCCGCAGATTCGTCGCCATCCGATTGAAGCCGCGATTCAGGTTCGCAATCTCGGACGGACCCCCGTCGGGGAGGAGCGGCGGCGTCTCGCCGCGACCGACGCGCTCAACGGCGTCGTTCAGCTCGCGCAGTGGACGAGAGAGGTATCGCGCGAACAGGAAAGCGGCGATGAGCAACGCCGCGGCCAAGGCCAGGCTCGACAGCGCGGCGCGAGTCGGCACATCCGCGGCGGCAGGCCGCGGCGGCAACGGGAATCCCACCCAGTAACCCGTGCCGCCGGCCTCGACGCGGACGAGCAACAGCCCGCGTCCCGGTGCGAGACGCACTTCGGTGCCCGGCCCCAATGCCTCGGTCAGCCGCTGCTCGAGCTCCTCCAGCGACGGATTGTTGGGCTTGAGGCCGCCCATCAGCGGCCGTTCGCTTTCCGGCACCAGCCGCACGCCGTACTCGCGGCCGATCCGCATCACCGTTTCGCGTCTCTCCGGACCGTCCGCAGCAGCCAGTGCGGCGCGGATCGCCTGCAGCTGGACGATCTTGGTGTCGCCGAACTGGCGCGCGAGCAGCGCCGCGCGGTCCCGGCCGAAGAACAGGATCGTCGCGGCGACGGCGATCAGCAACACTCCGAGCAGCAGGAGTGCGAGGCGCCCGAACAGGGAGCGCGGCAAAAGACTCATGACGCCGCCGGCTTGCTCGCGCCGCCCTCGCCCGGGACGAACACGTAACCGAAGCCCCATACGGTTTGAATGTAGCGCGGGTTGGCCGGATCGGGCTCGATCAGCTTGCGCAGCCGCGACACCTGGACGTCGATTGCGCGGTCGAAGACATCGTGGTCGCGTCCGCGCGCGAGCATCATCAGCTTTTCACGCGCCAGCGGCTGGCGCGGGTGCTGCGCGAACACCTTGACCAGCGAGAACTCGCCGGTCGTGAGGTGAATGGTCTTGCTGCCGTCCCTCAGCGTGCGCGCGGCGAGGTCGAGCTCGAACGGCCCGAACACTGCCTTGCCATCGGCGGCGGGCGCTCCGGGCGCGATGCCCTCGGTCTGCCGCCGCAGCACCGCGTGGATGCGGGCGACGAGTTCGCGCGGATTGAACGGCTTCGGCAGATAGTCGTCGGCGCCCATCTCCAGGCCGACGATCCGGTCGACCTCCTCGCCCTTTGCCGTCAGCATGATGATCGGCACCGTCTCGCCCGCGCCGCGCAGCCGCCGGCAGACCGTGAGGCCGTCCTCGCCCGGCATCATCAGATCGAGCACGACGAGATGCGGCGGATCGCGCTGGAGTTTCTTGTCGAGGTCCCGCGCGTCCGCGAGCACGGCAACTTGAAAGCCCTGCTCGCCGAGATACCGCGACAAGAGGTCGCGCAGGCGCACGTCGTCGTCGACGACGAGAATTTTCGGCGGGGCGTCTTTCGCGGTCATGGTGGGGATTAGACGTCACCGCGGCGCGCACGGACGGCCGGAACGTGTAACCGATTGTAACGCGGGCCAATCGGCGTAACGTCCCGTTGCAATCGCCGATAGCGTCCCGCGGAACGTCCGGCGACAATGCGGTCGAACTCCATGAGCCGGCACCGGCAGCGCAATGGCGCCACGTCCGCCGGCGGACTTTCCGACCACACTCACCAAAGGAGTTCCCCATGACTTTCCGTTCCTCGCCTTGTCGCACGTTGGCCTGTGTCGCGGCGACTCTGTTCACGCTAGGGCTCGGCAGCGCGCAGGCGCAGCCGGCCGGCCCGGGGCCGATGGCTCCGCCGATGGGCCACGGCTTCGCACTCGAGCAGGCGATCGAAGCGCTGAAGGGCAAACTCTCGCTGAATACGATGCAGCAAACGCTGTGGGACAACGCGGCGGCACAAGGCAGGGCCGGACGGGAATCCGGGCGCGCGCAGATGCAGAAGGTAAACGACGCGATGCGCGCCGAACTCGCCAAACCCGAGCCGAACCTCGCCGCCGTCGCGGCGGTCGCCGATGACGCCGAAGCGCAGGGCCGTGCGCTGCGGCACCAGGCGCGTGACGGCTGGCTCAACGTCTACGCGACGTTTACGCCCGCGCAAAAGGCCATCGTCCGCGATGCGCTGCAGCAGAAGATGGACATGGTCGGCGGTTTCCGCGAAAGGATGCAGAAGCGCCTGGGCGGCTGAACGCCCGCACGGCCTCGGCGCCGCGCCATTTCGCCGCCGCGGCGCGGCAGGGTTCCGCATCGATTCGCGCGCCGCGCTCTCCGGCGCGTGGGCGTTCGCGAATCGGCCCCGCGCCC
>JAAFGU010000019.1 GCA_010365205.1 Aromatoleum sp.
CGCTGGCGCTGCTGCGCGCCCAGCTCGCGCGGCGGCGGCTCATCACCTCGGCCGATATCGCGCAGACGCCGCACGGCCGCATCGTGCGCACCGCCGGCATCGTCATCGGCCGCCAGCGGCCCGACACCGCAAGCGGCGTCGTGTTCGTCACGCTGGAAGACGAGACCGGCGCCACCAACGTCATCGTCTGGCGTGATCTGGGCGACCGCCAGCGGCGCGAGCTACTGGGATCGAAACTGCTCGCCGTGTTCGGCAAGGTCGAGCGCGAAGGTGCCGTCGTCCACCTGATCGCCGGGCGGCTGGCGGATCTGTCGCCGATGCTGGGGACGCTGGCGCCGAAGTCGCGGGATTTTCACTAACCGTTATTCCTTGTCATTCCGTCACTGCGGCACGCACGCAAAGGCATTCGTCTCAACCGCCCCTTCAACGACCCACCCCAGCGCCTTCATCTGCGTCACGATGCTGGCCTTCACTGTGTAGCGATGCGCCGGAGCACCTTCCATGCCGTTATTGTAGAGCCGGTAGTACGGGCGGAACCCGCCCGGGCAGTAACCATCCATGCCGCGTAGCCGGAGTCGAAATGCGTTGCCCTCGTACTGCCAGACGAGACCCTCCATCAGCGATTGGCACTCTTGGGTATATGGCGTGTAAAAGTGCGAGCTCTTTGGCGCGAATGTAGCGCTGAAGAAGCGGCAGACTGGGTTCAGCCCATTGCCATCCGTCGCCTCGACGCGATAAGCCTCACCGGTACGAGCCCAGCCGCTGAACACACCGCTATCGAGTGCGGCGATTTCGGCCGGTAAGGCGGTGACGAAGTAGTGATCGAACGTGGGGTAGTAGTACTCGACAGCGTTCGCCGCTACGGGCAGATCGTTGACCGTGTCCACGCCGAAAAGTCCTGACGGCGTCGACGCGAACAGGCGATGCGGATCCGCGAGGCTGAACGTCAGGTCATTGATGTACGTGTCGTAGAGCCCGCCGCTGACGTTGGCCCAGGTCGCGCCGCCATCGGCACTGCGGTAGACGCCGCCCTCGATGAATCCCACATACACGGTCGTTGGAGTTGCCGGGTCCACCGCCAGCGATTTCGCGGTCCCGTTCGGCAGTCCGACCGCCGCGGGCGACCAGGTCGCCCCGCCGTCGGTCGACTTGTAAACGGGCCAGCCCGTCTGGGCGTCGAAACCGGCGTACATCGTCGACGGGGAAGTTGCGGAGATCGACAGTGCGATCAGCTTCGCTGCAGGCAATCCGTTGCCGAAACCGCTCCAATGAAGCGCGTCGGTCGACCGGTAGAAACTGCCGCTGATGCCGGCAAAGAACTCCCCCGTGTCCGGGCGCTGGCGGACGACGTACATTGTACCGGGGAGACTCCCGAGACTCGTCCACGTGACCCCGCTGTCGATCGATTTGAACGCCTCGACGAAAGGTACGCTCACGTTATAGTTGTTGAAAAAATACAGCGTAGTTCCATTCGTGTCCGGAACAAGGCGACCGAAGCCAACCGTGTAGCCGAGAGCAACGGTCCAGGTCGCTCCTGAATTCGTGCTCCGCCACAGATAAAACGCGCCATTGTCGGGATTAATCGTCGTCGCAAGCACGATCGAGCCACTGGCCCAAAGCAGCCGCAGCGGCTGCAGCGGTTGATCCGGTGCATCGGGGTTCGGCACGTACATCGTGTTCCAAGTTACGCCACCGTCGACCGTCCTCGAACTGCCGAGTTGGCTCACCGCATCCATCACGTAGATATCGTTGCGCTGCGACGGATTGGTTACGACGCCCAGCGCGCGCGAGCCCGGGAGTTGGGAGGATGTCGGCGCGGCAACAAAGCTCGCTCCGCCGTCGTTGCTCAGCGCCATTCCCCGGTCGGTCAATGCGACGACTTGCAGGGGATTGCTCGGCGACACAACCAACGAGTGGATCAGCGGCCGACCCGGAAGGTCCGGGAGCGGATTCCACGTCAGTCCGCCATCGGTCGATTTCTGCAGTGCCCGACCGACGCTGGCGTAGGCGACGAGATTGCTTCCATTCCCGGCTGCCACTATCCCGGCCGTTTGCGCCAGGCTCACCTGCCATTGCCCGCCCTGATTCGAGCTCCGATAGACGCCGGTATCAGTCACGGCATAAAGATGGGTACCGCCTCCGGCGAACGCCGAGATCGTGCCAGGCGGCAGGCCTGTCGAAGCCGATTGCCAAGGGCCGGCCTGCCCGATGGGCAACCGGTAAACCGTTGCGCCGACTGCGGAAAAGATGAATCCGCTCGACCAATCCAAGTAAAAGACCGTCGTCGACCCGGGGAAGACGATCCCGAGGTACGTCTGCAGCCGGTCCGTCGAATAAACGAGCGTCGGTGGTGTGCCCGCGTAGGCATACAACTGGCGCTGGTCCGTCGGATTGGTTGACACAAGGCGCGCGCCGGTCAGGAGTCCATTGGAAAGGTGGCCCCAGGATTCGCCGTCGGGGCTGTAGAACAGGTTTTGGCACATGTCCAGCGTCAGTTGCGCACCTTGAGCGCCGGCCACATTGACGATGGCTGCTGGAGGTGGCCCGTAGCAATTGGTGCCGTACAGGCCGCCGACAAATTTCCATGTGCCGCCCGAATCACTCGACGAAAACAATTGCCCGTCGCGAGCCGCGACGACGACGTTAGGCGCAGAGACATCAAACGCGGCGGCGGTGAGCGGCGCGTTCGCGGGGCCGGCGAGGGTCCATCCGGCAGCGTCGACCAAACTCGAAGCGAGGGACACGCCGCACGCCATGATCAGCGCGGGAAGCAACGCACTTCCGCGCGCGCAATGGGCAGGTTGTCCGGGCGTCGAGCCTGCCTCTAACGCTAGTCTGTAGGTCATCAATGTCTCCGTTCGATAATTGAGGTGTGTCTGCCTTACCGGTTATTGCGCGGCCGGTATGCAGGCAAACACCTTCGTCTGTGCTTCGCCTTCGAACACCCAACCCTGGGCTGTCATCTGGTTGAGTACCGCCAAATCGTCGGCGTAGCGATGGTTCGGCGCCCCACCCTGGCCGTTGTTGTAGAGGCGATACAGCGGTGCCGATCCCGCAGCACACGTGCCCTGCCCCGCCGTTCCTGCCGGCAGCCCCAGCGCGAACGCGTTGCCCTCGTATTCCCACACGCCGCCCTGTTGCAGCGCGCTGCATTCCGCCGCGTACGCGGTGTAGAAGTGCGAACTCTTCGGCGCGAAGGTCTGCCCGCTGAAGAAGCGGCACACCGGCGACGTGCCGGCGGCCAGCAGCGGATAGACGGCGAACGCGCGACCGGCTCGGGTCCAGCCGGGTATCCGCCCGCCGTCGAGCGCGATGACGTCGGGCTGCGTTTCTGTGGCGATAAAGTAGTGATCGAAAGCCGCCTCGTAGAATTCGATTGCGTGGCCGACGGCACCATAATTCGAAGACGTCAACGCGTAAGCGCCTCCATCGGTCGCGACGTAGACGTTGCGCGTGTCGCGCGTGTCGACCGCGATCGAATTCACGTTGAGGCTCGTCAGGCTGCCGAGCCCGGCCCCGAATGGTGCCCAGTGACCGCCGGCGTCCGCCGTTCGAAACACGCCCAGTCCCGTCGCGCCGGTTGGAATGCCAGCGGTCGGATCGACTGAATCGCCCGCGACCCCGGCGTACACAATGGCGGGGTCGCGCGGATCGATCGTAAGCGCGGTCACGTCGGCCTCAGGCAGTCCCTGATTGCGCGCGCTCCACGACGCGCCGCCGTCGAGCGTGACGTAAACGCCCCTCACCGACGACGGCGGCAACGTACCCAGGCCCACGTAGACAACCGCGGAATCCATGGGACTTACCGCCATGGCCAGGATCCGGCCGGCGGGCAATCCGGTGCTGCGATCGGTCCACGATGCGCCGCCGTCGATCGTCCGGTACAGATGGCCATTCATCCGCGCGTATACCGTTCTGGCATCGGTCGGCGCGACGGCGATGCCGGACAGCGTCCCCCCGGGCAATCCCTGCGAGGCCTCCGCCCAGGACGCGCCACCGTCGACCGTGCGCTGAACGACGGGACAAGAGTTCGGGACGCGTGCCGTGCCCCCACAGGACCGCGTGCCGGCCACATAGACGGTTTGTGGATCGGTGGCGGCTTCCTCTAGTGCCACCAAAAAGAAATCCGGCGAGAATCCAAGCGGCGACCAACTGGCGCCGAAGTCCGCACTTCGATAAGCCTTTACGATTCCCGCGTTAGGAGTGGCATAGACGGTGCCGGGCTGCGTGCGACTCGCCGAGATCGGCGCCAGCAGCGTTCCATTCGGAAGCGTCATCGCTCCCCAGCTTCGTCCGCGATCGACGGAGCGCACGGCTCCGGGGCCTCCCAAAATCGCCGCGTACAGCACGGACGTGTTGCCGGCGTCGACCAGGAGCACCGGCGTTCGGACATTGGGCAATCCGCTCGCGTACGAAGCGTTGGTCAACGTCGCGCCGGCGTCATCGCTGACCGCCACCGTGCCGAGTGCAACGCCATAGAGGCGATTCGCCGCATGACGGCTGACCACAACGCGGCTGATGCCGGACACGCCGGACGGCGTCCAGGTAATCCCGCCATCGACGCTGCGGAGCAACGCGGGCCAGTCGGGCGGGCCCGCGGTCGCGTAGAGCACCGGCAAGCTGCCCAGACCCTTGGACAGACTGTAGATTCTGGGATCCGAGATGCCGCCGTTGGACGGCGTCCACGTCGCGCCGCCATCGACGGACCGAAGAAACCCCTGGCTGTACGTCGCGACCAGCAAGGTCGAACCGAACTGCGTCATCGCACTGACCGAGAAGAACCCCAGGCCGGTCGGAACCAGATTCCAGCTCGCTCCAGCATCCGTCGACTTCAGGACTCGTGACGACCCGTAAAGGTAGACCGTCGATGGCGCGTTGCTATCGATCAGCATGTCGGTCCATCCGCCGACATCGGGAACGCTGGTGCCGGGGAGAACCTGCCACGTGAATCCCCCATCGATGGATTTAACGGCGCCGGTATCGGCAAGGCCATACACCACCTGCGGATTGCCGGGCTCGCTGACCGTGACCTTCAGACTTTCCGGCAACGAGGGAAAAAAGGGCAGATTCTCCCAAGTGAATCCGCCGTCGTTGCTCTTCCACGCCAGTCCATTCATCGCGTAGATCGCTCCGTTGCCAGGGATGTACGATTTGAACGGCTGGCTGTCGGAGAAACCGGGGTTCGCGGAGGGCGACCAGTTCCGGCCGGCGTCGCGACTTCGAAAGAGGTGGTAGGGCTGAGACGTGCCCGCGTAAAGGAGCGAGGGGTCGTCGGGGTCCTCCACCAGCAGGATCACGCCGCCGCCCACCGGACCGATCGGCGTCCACGTACCGGGCCCGGCGCCGGCGGCCGTCGCAATACACAATGCCAACGCCGCAATCCATGTGCGAAGGACCCACGACGGCACGCTACGCACTCGCGGAAAGTGGTGCTCTGCCAATTGCCGTGGAAATTCGTTGCTGCTGATCGTCTCCGAAGCCCTGCTGGCCCTCCGTCCGTTCATTGCGTCGTTACCCATTCCTCGCTCCAGTAAACCGTCGCCGGCGACTCGTCACCCAGCGTGTAACCGACGCGGTATCGACCCGGGGCGAGACTGGCCGTGGTCACGGTCCCCGAAAAGAAACCCCACTCGCCGCCCATCGGCGTGCGAACGCCGGGCATCGTCACCAACGACGCGCGATAGTGGTGCTCGCCATCGGCCAGCCACATGAAAACCTGCGCGCGGCTGTCGGGCATGTAGCCAAACACCGAGATCGCGCCGGCGCTCCGCATCAACTTCCGGAGTCTTACAGGGGACGGTTGCGACGGACGCAACTCGCGATCGTCGGCGATCAGCCGACGCGACGGGTGCGCGATGCGCGTTGGATCGAAATAGCCGCGCAAGGTTGCCTGCCCCAACAAATAGTCTCCGTACTCCGCCGGCGGCCACGCGCCGTAATCCGCATGACCGTCCGCCGCGTAGTGATCGAGACGATTCTGGAGCACGATCGAGTCGTGCGCGATCACAGGCATGGTTGCCTGCCAATTCGCGGCGAACCACGCCAACGTGATCGGCAAGGCCGTCCACAAGATTCGCTCGCGCGTGATTGGACCGACCTGGTCAAGTACGGCGACCAGCGTGATCAGGGCCGCCATTTCCGAGTAGACGCAATAGCGGCTGAGCAGTGCGCCTTCGTCGCCAAAGCTGGCGCGGCCCACCGCCATCGCCGCGTAGGAAAGAACGAGAAAACCAAACCAGCCGAGCAGTACCGGCGACACCGAATCATGAAGGTTGAGGATCAGCCACACCCAGATCGCCGACAGCGCTGCACCGACTACGATAGCCGGTACCAGGTGAACGGCGAGCGAGCCCAGCGCCGCCAGGAAAAAACGCAGCAACACCAAGGGATCGAGCAGCGTGCCGAGTGCGGATTTCTGAAATTCAGGGCGCTCGTAGCCGATAAAATACACGGCGAACATCAGGATCGTCAGCGCCGCCCAGGACAACGCCGCCCGCCGCCGTCCCGTGGCCCACAGCATGACGGCGGCGGCGGGAAAGGTCATCAACCCGTTCGCCGACGTGAACGCCGCAGTCAGCGCCAGCGCCAGCGCGGCCACAGACCAGCCTGCGCCACCGCGCCCCAAGCAATACAGGGCGCCGAACGCCCAGGCGATCACGCCGAAGTGCTGTAACGCCCCGGTCGCCCAGAACTGCGCCTCGTGATTCGCCGGCGAGAAGAGGAGCGCCGCCGCGACGCCCGCGAGCAGCGCGCGATCCTCGCGCAGCGCCGCCATCACGACCAACGCTCCGGCGCACGCGAGCAGCACGCCGCCGGTGAACATCAACCACGAAAAGTTGAGACCGCCGAACACGCCGGTCTCGATGAGTGCCGCCAGTCGAAGCGTGGCAATACGGTGCTCGACCGACAGCGAGAAGACGTAGGCGACCTGCTCCGCCAGCGTCGACTTGGCCGCGAAATAGTGCGGAACGGCGAGGATTTGCCCGAAGTCATCGGCGTTCGGAAAATTGACCGAATACCGCACCAGCGTTCCGACGTAGAGCGAAACGATGATCGCCGCCACGAGCCAGCCGAGCAATTCCCGCGGCTCGCCATACCCCGCGCCAGTGGGGTCGCGCGGCGCCACGCTACGCGCGTGCGTTCCCGGCCATCGGAATCTCCGGCACCCGCTCCGTCGCGATCGTCGCCGGCTGAGCGACCGGCGCTGGATCGGCCCGCGCGCCAGCGGGCGCCGTTTCCCGCTGCGCCTGCCGTGTCGCCAGATCCGCCAGCAGCATGTAGAGCTCGCGGCTGCGGCGATTGACGGTGTCGAGAATGAGGCCGGTCGTCATCGACAGCAGGCCGATGACGAAGGCGCTCGCCGTCAGCGCCGCACGAGCGACCCCGACCACGCGCTGATACTCCAGGAACTCGCGCACCACCTCGATTCCGAGGATGAACCCGATGAACATCGCGCACGCGCCGGCCCAGCCGAAAAAGACCAGCGGACGGTAGTCCTTGAACAGCCAGAATACGGTCTTCAGCACCCTGTAGCCGTCGCGCAGCGTATGCAGCTTGGAGAGGCTCCCCTCCGGCCGGACGCCGTAGGGAACCGGGATTTCGACGATCGGCATCCCGTGGGTGAGCGCGTGCAGCGTCATCTCCGTCTCGATCTCGAAGCCGCGGCTCAACACCGGCATCGTCTTCATGAACTCCCGCGAGAAGACGCGGTACCCGGACAGCATGTCGGTCAAATGCGCGCCGAACGCGACGTTGCTCGTCCCGAGCACCAGTTTGTTGCCGAACACATGCAACGGGCGAAAGCTCTCGGCATCGTGTCCGACCAGGCGGGTGCCGACGACCATCGCGGCACGCTTGAACAGCACCGGCGCCATCAGCGTGCGAACACGGTCCGCCGGGTACGTGTCGTCGCCGTCCACCATCACGGCCACGTCGGCGTCGACCTCTCGAAACATCACACGAACGACGTTGCCCTTCCCGCGTTGCGGCACGAAATGCACGGTTGCGCCGGCGTCGAGCGCTTCCTGATTCGTCCTGTCCGTGCTGCTGTTGTCGAATACGTGAATCGACGCTTCCGGCAACGCGGCGCGAAAATCGCGCACGACCTTGGCGACGGTGAGCTCTTCGTTGAAACACGGGATCAGCACGGCGATTTTCATGACTTTCTTTCCAGGTCGAGCCGGGTTGGCCGGTAGACCCAATGGTGACGTGCGAAAAAGTTGAACAACATGACGACAGCCGTCGCGCTGACCTTGCCGATGAGCAGCGGCCAGTCGACGACGGCAACGCTGATCCATACCATCGCATCGTTGAGCAGCAGGCCCACAATGCTCACGGCCAACGTCGCCGCATAGGCCCGCATCCACCGCCGGCTGTCGCGGCGATCGCGAAACACCCACCAATGACCCAGCAGAAAATTCGCGACGTTGGCGATCAGGAAGCCAACGGTGTTGGCGACGAGCAGCGGCGCGTCCATCGCGCGAAACAGCCAGGCCGTCACGCCGAAGTCGATGGCGAACGCGATGAGCCCGACGGCGCCGTAGCGCAGCATGCGTGCGGTCATGGTGTCATCGGGCGCGACCAGGCGACCCACAAGCACCCAGTCTCGCATCCTGCCGTCATCGGGTCCGTTCGTTGGCGCACATCGGAATTGCCCGCGCGCGATCACAGGCAATCGCGGTCCGGCGCACACCGACTCTGCGCCCCTGCGGACTCGCGGTCTAGCGTCTCGAAACCACGACGCGTAAATCGTCGCTGCACGACGACAATTGTTGCCGGGCGAAACTTCGCACGTCGAACCGCGGCACCGCCGATGTTTGCCATATGCGGCAAACCGCGGCCTACTGCGCCAGCGCTGCCGGATATACCGCGTAGCGAATGCCTTCGTAGACGAACTGCGGGAAGTGCTGCCGCACGTACAGCACCTCGTCGTCCGAACTCGTGTAGAAGTGCGTGCCGGTGACGGTGTTGAAAAAGCGATGCGCAGGTACGGTGCCGGGCTCGGAATCGTCGAACGCATAGTAGGCGATCGCCTCGAAGACAAATTGCGGATACGTCGCGAGCACGTGGTCGCGCTCGGCGACGTCGATGGTGTAGAAGTGGGTGCCGGTGACGGTGTTGAAAAAGCGGAACACCGGTTTCGCCCGCGCCGCATTCGCCGCCAGCGCCCAGAACGCCGTTCCCTCGTCCAGGAAGCTCGGGTAGTGCGCGAGCACGTACGCGCGCTCGACTGCCGACGCCGTGTAAAAATGCGTGCTCGTCAGCGTGTTGAAGAATCGGTACACCGGCACGAAGCGGCCCGTCGGATCGGCGGTGAATTCGTGCACGCCGGTGTCGGTCGCCGCAATTAGCGTCGTCCGATCGGTAACGCCCGGGGGACGGCCGAGTTGCAGCGCGTTGACGGTGAGCGTCGACGAGCCCGGGACCAGCGTCCAGCTGCCCGCCGTCGTGTTGGCGTAGACCCCGTGCTGCGTGCCGACGTAGATCACGCGCGGCTGCATCGACCAATCGACGACGGCGGCGCGCGGTTCGCCATCGGACAGGCCGGCCTCGAGCGAGGTCCACGTCGCGCCGCCGTCGGCACTTTCGCGCACGCGCTGGCCGAGCGGACCGGCAACGACCATCCGGCGCGAGTCGGCCGGGTCGATGTCAATCGCGCGAATGGTCCCAGCCGTGACGTCGGGAACGTCGGCAAAAAAGGCGATCTCTCCCCAAGTCGCGCCGCTGTCACCGGATCGCCACAAGCCCGCACCTACTCCTAGCCACACGGTGGTTCCTTGCTGCGGATCGACGGCGATCGCGTCATAGTTGAGGTAGGCGTTCGGAGCGTCGGCAAATGCCGCACTCCGGTCGAGCCAGCTCTGGCCGCCGTCCTGGCTCACGGCCAATCCGCCCGGAATTTGCGAGTACCGGCCGAACGCGCTCGGGCCTGCAACATAAAGGATCGTCGGATCGCTCGGCGACGCGACGAACTTGTCGTAATTCGCCGACGGCAGCCGCGTGAGCGCCTGCCATGCGCCGCTCTCGTCGGTACGCGCGATGCCGTTGCCGTCGCCGAGGAGGTACCACAGCGGCACGCCCGATCCGGGAGACCGATGCGCGTCGGCGAGCGCTGCGAGGGAACCGAACGGCGGCGAATACGGTGCCGGCAGCGCGAAGCGGTCGTTCCAGATGTTGGCGCCGGCCGCGCGTTCGTACAGCCGCGAGGCCACCGTCCAGAAAGTCCGACCGCCGGTGAGATAGCCGAAGCGCGGATTGCCGCCCGCGGCGAGCCGTTGCACGCGATCGCCCGGCAGCCCCGCATTGCGCGGTTCCCAGGTCAGGCCCGCATCGGCGCTGCGCTGGACGCCGTCGACCGAACCGCCGGCATACAAGGTCTCGCCTGATGGGCTGACGGCGAACGATTGCACCGCATCGCCACGCGTTAGCCAGAGCGTGCTCCAGGTCGTGCCGGCATCATCGGAGCGGAAGAGACCGGTTTGCGCCAGCACCGTCATCACCTTCGGACGGCTGCGCTCGATCACCAGCAGCCGCGGGTACGACGGTCCCGGCCCCGGCAACGCAGATCGCCGTGTCCATGTCACGCCGCGATTCTCCGAAACGTACAGCGCCGCCGATTCGCCGGTGCCGAAAATATCGCCCACCGCATAGACGCGATCGGCGACGACGGGATCCGCGGCGATCGCCGCGAAGTGGAGTGACGGGTCGAGACCCACGCTCACCTGCGGCCACGTCGCGCCGGCGTCGTCGGAACGGAAAAACTGGCCGCCCCCCGCGCTGGCGAAGTAGACGCTCGCCGGTCGAAATGGATCCAGCGCCAGGTCGTTGCCGGGCCCGGAGGTATTCGGACCCCAGCTCGCGCCATCGTCGCCGCTGGTGTAAACGCCGCCTCCGAACACCAGCGCGTAAAGCCGCCGCGCAGCGCCCGCCGACACGGCGATGCGATCGAATCCGATTGCGATGCCGGCACAACACGGCACCGCAGCCGGCAGCGCGGCCCAGGTGACGCCGCCGTCGACGCTTTTCCACAGCTGAGTGCCGCCGAATGCGGAGTAGAGGGTGTTCGGCGCAGTCGGATCCCACGCCATCGCCGACGGATTGGGCACGGGCCCGGGTTGCCCCGGCACCGCAACATCGATGCGCGACCAGGTCCGTGCGTCGTCGAGCGAGCGGTAGAGTCCGCCTTCGCGTCCGGCGAAGACGCGTCCCGCGACCGTCGGATCGGCGGCGAGGAACGTCCAGCCGCCGCGCGGTCCCGTCGTCGTCCACGCGTTGATGCCCGCGTGCGTCACGCTGGCGCGCGCCGCAAGCGCCATCAGCGCGAATGCGAACCATCGGTGGCAGCGGCGACGCATTCGGAATTCCCCAAGCAGCATTTGTAACGCACGGCGCGACAGCCCGGTGATCGGAACCCGAGCGCACGCTACGCCGTCTCACCTCGGTCTTCATGCTACGCCAGCGGCCGCGTAGCCTGTAAGCTCTGCCCCATGCAGTACGGCAGGAAGTAGGGTCAGACTCGACTTCCTTGAGCGGCGCGCAGACACGACGGGCGTGCATGGAAGTCGAGTCTGACCCTACTTCCGGAGACCGATCGCCGGCCCCGGCGCGCAATGCCGGGCGACAGGAGCAACCTTTGGCAAGACCCGAATTCGATCTGGCGGTGATCGGCGGTGGCTCCGGCGGCCTGGTCGTCGCTGCCGGCGGCGCCGCGCTGGGCGCGAAGGTTGCGTTGGTCGAGAAGGACAAACTCGGTGGCGATTGCCTCTGGACTGGCTGCGTGCCGTCGAAAACACTGATCGAATCGGCGCGCGTCGCGTTTCAGATGCGCAACGCCAATCGCTGGGCGCTGACGGCGCACGATCCAAAGCCGGATCTCGCGGCAGTCATGAAGCGCGTCGCCCGCGTCATCGAGGGGATCGAGCCCAACGACAGCCCGGAGCGGTTTCGCAGCCTCGGCGTCGATGTGATCATCGGCCACGGCCAGTTCGTCGGGCGCGATGCGTTCGAGGTGAACGGCCGGCGGCTCATCGCGCGCTCGTTCGTCATCGCCACGGGCTCGCGCCCGGCAACGCTGCCGCTCCCGGGACTGGACGGCGTTCCCTATCTCACCAACGAGACGGTGTTCACGCTGCGCGAGCGCGTGCCGCATCTGATCGTGCTGGGCGCCGGGCCGATCGGTAGCGAACTCGCGCAGGCGTTCCGGCGTCTGGGCAGCGAGGTCAGCGTCGTCGACATCGCGCCGGTGATTTTGCCGCGCGAGGATGCCGATCTCGCCGGCGTCGTGTTCCGCCAAATGCAGGCGGAAGGTGTCCGCTACCATCTGGGTGCCTCGGCGGCGCAGGTCGAGCGCACGGTGTCGGGGTTGCGCCTGTTGATCCGCGACAACCAGGGCACGCCGCGGCCGATCGACGCCACGCATCTCCTGATCGCCGTCGGGCGCAAAGTCAACGTCGAGGGTCTCGGGCTCGACGCGGCGGGCGTCGAGGTCGATCAGGGACGCATCGTGTTGCGCGAAGGCCTGCAGACGACCAACCGCAACGTCTATGTCGTCGGCGACGTTGCCGGCGGCTACCAGTTCACCCACCTGGCCGAGCACCACGCCGGCATCGTGCTGCGACAGACGATCTTCCGGATGACCTGGGCGAAACCGGCTGCGGTGATCCCTTGGTGCACGTTCACCGACCCCGAGCTCGCGCGGGTCGGATTGTCCGAAACGGAGGCGAGGAAGTCAGGCGTCGCGCACCGCGTCTACCGCTTCCCGTTCGCCGACATCGATCGCGCGCGCGCCGGAGGCGAAACCGAAGGCATGGCCAAGATCGTGACCAGCCCGCGCGGCAAGCTGCTGGGTGCCGCCGTCGTCGGCTCGCATGCCGGCGAAATCATCGCCGAGTACGCGCTGGCGCTGTCTCAGGGCCTGTCTGCGAGCGACCTCTCCGACACCATCCACGTCTACCCGACGCTCGCGCAGATCAATCGCCGCGTCGCCGACCAGCGGCGCAACGAAGGGCTGACGCCTGCGGCAAAAAAATGGATCCGGCGCATCTTCCGTCTGCGGGGATCTTGAGGTGACAGATCGCAGCGACACGCCCTCATCGGCCTCCGGCAAACCGTGGATCAGGATCGCGCTCGCCGCCACTCTGGCCGCCGTGGTCGCACTGTTCTTTGTACTCGGCGGGCCGAAGTACTTCACGCTGGACGCGGTCAAGGCGCACCGCGACGCACTGCTTCGCCTCACCGAATTGCATTACGGCGCCGCGCTGGCGATCGCGTTCCTCGTCTATGTCACCGCGGTCTCGTTCAGCCTGCCGGTGGGGCTCCTGATGTCGCTGACCATCGGCTTCCTCTTCGGCCGCTGGGTCGGCACCGCGGTGGTCGTGCTCGCGGCGACGGTCGGTGCGACGATCGTGTTTCTCGCCGCGCGTTATCTGTTCGCCGACATGGCGCGGCGGCGGATGGGTGAACTCGGCCGCAGAATCAACGCCGGTTTCACCGCCAACGCGTTTCACTACATGCTGTTCCTGCGCCTCCTGCCGCTGTTCCCGTTCTTCCTGGTCAATCTCGCACCCGCCCTCACCGACATTCCGGTGCGGACGTTCACGCTGGCCACACTGGTGGGCATCGTGCCGCTGACCTTCGTGTTCGTGAATTTCGGTCATTCGCTCGGTCGCCTCGACTCTCTGTCCGGGCTGTTGTCGCCCGAAACGCTGGCCGCGTCCACGCTGCTGGGACTGGCCACGCTGACGCCGATCCTGTGGAAGAAATTCGGATCCGGGAATCGCGGGAACACGTAGAGAAGATTGTTGTCCATGTCGGCTGGACACCTGTCATGCGACACCGATAAAATCCGTACCGCGCGGGCTGGCGCCCGTTCCTGGTGGGCGTTGTCGTCAACCTGACCCTGATGTTCGCGTTCGGCGCAGTATTGGCCTGATGCTGGCAGGGTTTTACCCGGACGGCGGCCGGGCTGAATACGGCGCCCGATACGGTGGCGGATAAAAACGTGACCGATGAAAGCTGACCGGGCCCGAGCTTTGCTATGCTGAGCGACGCCGGCTGACGCCGGGGGCCGTGGTCGCCGTCACGATGCTGCGCGCCGTCTTTGCCGTCTTTGCCGTCTTCGCACTCTTCGCCGGTTTCGCCTTCTTCATTAGCCTCCTGCCATCGGGCTTTCATGCACGCGACGCTCCGTCTTCTGCAAGAGTCCGATTTCCCGCCGCTGGCGCGCCGCGCCGTCGATACGCTGCAGGTGAACCTTGGCTACACGTGCAACCAGGCTTGCCTGCACTGCCACGTCAACGCGAGCCCCGAGCGCAAGGAGATGATGGGCCGGGAGACGATCGATCAAGTCCTCGCCGTACTGCGGGCGCGCGGGCTGCGCACGCTCGACGTGACGGGCGGCGCGCCTGAACTCAATCCGCACTTTCGCCATCTCGTCGCACAAGCGCGAAGGCTTGGCGCGCGAGTGATCGACCGCTGCAACCTGACGATTCTGAACGAGCCGGGGTTCGAGGATCTTCCCGAGTTCCTCGCCGGGCAACGCGTCGAAGTAACGGCGTCGCTGCCCTGTTACTCCCGGGAAAACGTCGACCGGCAGCGCGGCGAACACGTATTCGAATCGTCGATCCTCGCGCTGCGCAAACTCAACGCGCTCGGTTACGGACGCGAAGGCACCGGGCTATCGCTCAATCTCGTCTACAACCCGCAGGGGCCGAACCTGCCGCCGGCGCAGCCTGCCTTGAAGGCCGCGTACGTACGCGAGCTGAATGATAATTTCGGCATCGTCTTCAACGAACTCTTCACGCTGGCCAACATGCCGATCGCGCGCTTCGGCTCGACGCTGGTGACGCAGGGCAAATTCGCGAGCTACATGGCGACGCTGCGCGGCGCGCACAATCCCGCCAATCTCGACGGCGTCATGTGCCGGTCGCTGGTCTCGGTCGACTACCGCGGTTATCTGTACGACTGCGACTTCAACCAGATGCTGGGCATCCCGCTGGTTGTCGCCGGCAAGCCCCGGCTGCACCTGACCGATCTCTTGGAGGCCGAGCTCGACGGCGCGCCGATCGCCGTTGCCGACCACTGTTACGGTTGCACGGCGGGCCAGGGATCGAGCTGCGGCGGCGCGCTCACCTGACGGCGTTGGCACCCGCTTCGATGCGCGTCTCCATCGTCGTTCCGACGCTCGACGAAGCGTCGCAAATCGAGTCCGCGCTTGCGCCGCTGCAGCCGCTGCGGGCCGCGGGCCACGAGATCATCGTCGTCGACGGCGGCAGTGGCGACGAAACGCTGGCGAGGGCGCGGCCGCTCGCCGATCAGGCATTCCGCGCGCCGCCGGGTCGGGCGTCGCAGATGAACGCTGGCGCCGCTGCCGCGACGGGCGACGTGCTGCTGTTTCTGCACGCCGACACCCGGCTCCCCGCTGGCGCCATTGACGCGATCCTCGGTGCGATGACGGAAACCGGCCGCCGCTGGGGCCGCTTCGATGTGTCGATCGCCGGAAGGCCGCGCATTCTGGCGCTGGTCGCCGCGCTGATGAACCTGCGCTCGAGGTTGACCGGCATCGCGACCGGCGATCAGGGAATATTCGTCGAGCGCCGCCTGTTCGACGCGGTGAAGGGTTTCCCGGACCAGCCGCTGATGGAGGACGTGGAGCTGTCGACGCGCCTCAACCGCGCGAGCGGCCCGCCCCTCTGCATTGCCGAGCGCGTCGTCACCTCGGGTCGGCGCTGGGAATTGGAGGGACCCTGGCGAACGATCGTCGCGATGTGGCGTCTGCGCTTCGACTACTGGCGCGGCGTGGAACCGATCGCGCTGGCCCGCCGCTATCACGTCGCCCGCAAAAGCGAATCGCCGATGCCCGCCCCCACATTGCAGATATTCGCGAAGGATCCCTTGCCCGGGGCGGTGAAAACGCGCCTCGCCGCGGTCATCGGCACGGAAGCCGCCGCCGAGGTCTACCGGCGGCTCGTCGAGCGTACGCTTGCCACCGCCGTGTCTGCACGCGCCGCCGGCGTCATTGGGCGCATCGAATTGTGGTGCGCGCCGGCGGCCGATCGCCCCGCGTTCGCCGGATGGCGCGACCGCTTCGGAGTCGCGTTGATGCAGCAGACTGGCAATGAACTGGGCACGCGGATGCGCGCTGCGCTGGATTCGGCGCTGGCGCGCGGATCTCCCGCGTTGCTGATCGGCACCGATTGTCCTGCGCTGGACGTCGCTTATCTCGCGGCGGCGGCGGCCGCGCTGGCCGCACACGACGCGGTGTTCGGGCCGGCCGAGGACGGAGGCTATGTGCTGGTCGGTCTGGCGCGATCCGGCGATGTATTTTCGGGCATTGCATGGAGTTCGCCCGGCGTGATGGCGGCCACGCGCGCCAACCTGGCGTCGGCGCGAATGACCTGGCGCGAATTGCCGACGTTATGGGATGTCGACACGCCGGAGGATCTCGCGCGCTGGGAGATTCTCGCGGCGTCGCCGATCGCGGCGGTCGCAGCGGCTGCCTGATCGGACGCGCGTTCTGCCCGGTGTCGACGCCGGTGCGCGCGCGCAGGTCGCGCTGCGCGGATCGGAGCGCGCTCGCGCTCAGGGAATGGTGACGCCGATGGTCACCAGCAGGCCCGCGGTGCCGAAGATGACAAGCTCCGAGCACAGGCGATTGAAACAGTAG
>JAAFGU010000398.1 GCA_010365205.1 Aromatoleum sp.
GCCGTCGCGCGCGTGGTCGGCCAGCTCGGCGCCGACTACGGCGATCGCGCGGTCACGTCGCAGGCGGTCCGCGATCAGCACAGCCACGGCGAAGGTCTCGCCGATGCCGCGGCGCCCGACGTCGTGGTCTTTCCCCATTCCAACGAGGAAGTCGCCGCGATCGTCGGGCTGTGCAACGCTGCGCGCGTGCCGGTGATCGCCTTCGGCGTCGGCACGTCGCTGGAAGGCCACGTCGCGGCACTGTACGGCGGTGTCTGTCTCGACCTGTCGCAGATGAACCGCGTCCTTGAGGTGAACGATGGCGACCTCGACTGCCGCGTGCAGGCAGGCGTCACGCGCGAGCAGCTCAATGCCGATCTCAAGGGCACGGGGCTCTTCTTTCCGATCGACCCCGGCGCCAACGCGACGATAGGCGGGATGGCCGCCACCCGCGCGTCGGGCACCAACGCAGTCCGTTACGGCACGATGCGCGAGAACGTGATGGGCCTCACCGTCGTGACCGCGGACGGGCGGATCATCAGGACCGGCGGCCGCGCGCGCAAGTCGAGTGCGGGATACGATCTGACGCGGCTCTTTGTCGGCGCGGAGGGAACGCTTGGCATCATCACCGAAATCCAGCTCCGGCTGTACGGCGTTCCCGAGGCGATTTCGGCGGCGGTCTGCCAGTTCGACGAGCTGGAAGGCGCGGTCAACACGGTCATCCGCGCCATCCAGCACGGCATTCCGGTGGCGAGGATCGAGTTGCTCGACGACGTCCAGATGGGCGCGTGCATCCGCTACTCGAAGCTCGAGGGCTTCGCCGTCAAGCCGACGCTGTTCTTCGAGTTTCACGGCACCGATGCCGGCGTCGCCGAGCAGGCAACGATGATGCAGCAGCTGACCGCGGAGCATGGCGGCAGCGCGTTCGAATGGGCAACGAAGCCCGAGGACCGGACGCGCCTGTGGAAGGCGCGGCACGCGGCGTATTACGCGGCGATGACGATGGAGCCGGGCAAGCAGGGATTCGCCACGGACGCCTGCGTGCCGATCTCGCGGCTGGCCGACTGCATCATGGAGACGAAGGCAGACGTCGAGGCGACCGGCCTCACCGCGCCGATCGTCGGTCACGTCGGCGACGGCAATTTCCACCTGGTCGTGCTGTTCGATCCGAACGACGCCGCCGAGCGGGCCAGGGCGGAAGGGCTCGCCACACGCGTGTCGATGCGCGCGATCTCGATGGGAGGTACGTGCACCGGCGAGCACGGGATCGGCGTGCACAAGCTCGACGCGCTGGTCGCCGAGCATGGCGAGGCTGTCGATCTGATGCGGACGCTGAAGCGCGCATTCGATCCGAACGACATTCTCAATCCGGGCAAGACGGTGCCGCTTTGAACGATCCGGGCGCGACTGCCCCATCGAAGGGTTCTTTTTCTCCGAACTCCGGCCGCTGACATGTACGTCCTTCACATCGGCAACAAGAACTACTCGTCCTGGTCGCTGCGCGGCTGGCTCGCGATGAAGCTCTCGGGCGCGCCGTTCGACGAAGTGGTCGTGCAGTTGTCCGGCACCTGGAATGCTCAATGGCGCAGCTTTTCGCCGACCGCGCGGGTGCCGGCGCTGCGCGACGGCGACATCGACGTCTGGGATTCGCTGGCCATCGCCGAGTATCTGGCAGAGCGCCATCCCGGAATGTGGCCCGCGGACCCGGTGGCCCGCGCGTGGGCGCGCTGCGTCGCAGCCGAGATGCACTCCGGTTTTTCGCAGCTGCGCAACGACATGACGATGTGCATCCGCGAGCGTGTCGACGTGCGCCCCTGGTCGGCGGGATTGCAGGGCGACATCGCGCGCATCGCAGAAATCTGGACAGAAGGCCCGCGCCGCTTCGGCGCCGGCGGCCCGTATCTCTGCGGTTCGTTCTGCCTTGCCGATGCGTTTTACGCGCCCGTCGCGTTCCGCTTCCAGACCTACGGCGTCGCGCTCGAAGGTGCGGCCGGCGAGTATTGCCGCACGTTGCTCGCCCACCCGCTGCTGCGCCAGTGGGAAGCCGACGCGCTCGCCGAGACGGCGGTGGTCGAGGCCGACGAGCCACGCGTCATCTACCGCGACAAGCTCGCCAGGAACGCATGAGCGAGGCGGGCGAAGTCCAGGACCGAAGGTCGCGTGGCCTCGCGATTGCGCGCGCCCTACGCTTGATCGCTCGAATCCCGGGCGCTTGCAGGGAGGGCGCATGAGCGAGGCCGTGTTCGCCGAATGGCAGGCGAAGATCCGCGCCGCGGCCTCCGCGAACGCGCCGCTGCGCATCCGCGGCGGCGGCACCAAGGATTTCTACGGCCAGACGCTCGCCGGCGAGGTGCTCGACACGACCGCGTACGCCGGCATCGTCGATTACGATCCGACGGAGCTGGTGATCACCGCGCGCGCCGGCACGCGGCTCGCCGAAATCGAGGCGACGATGCGCGACGCGGGCCAGATACTTGCGTTCGAGCCGCCGCATTTCGGCGCCGCCGCAACGCTGGGCGGCGCTATTGCCGCCGGGCTTTCGGGACCGCGGCGTCCCTACGCGGGCGCGGTGCGCGACCTGATGCTCGGCGTTCGCGTCATCGACGGCGCCGGCGAGGACCTCACCTTCGGCGGCCGCGTGATGAAGAACGTCGCCGGTTTCGACGTCGCGCGGCTGATGACCGGCGCGCTGGGGACGCTCGGCGTGATCGCCGAGGCGTCGCTGAAGTGCCTGCCGCTGCCGAAGGCCGAAGCGACGCGCGTCGTCGAAGTTTCGGCCGACGAGGCGATTCGGATGGCCAACGAATGGGGCGGCAAGCCGCTCCCGGTGTCGGCAACGTGCTATTG
>JAAFGU010000399.1 GCA_010365205.1 Aromatoleum sp.
TCATCAAGGTCGAGGCGACCAAGTTCACCGAAGTCGGCTACGTCGGTCGCGACGTCGACTCGATCATCCGCGACCTGGTCGAGGCGGCAATCAAGCAGACGCGCGAGGTCGAGGCGCGGAAAGTGCGCGACCGCGCGGCCGACGCCGCCGAGGAGCGGGTCCTCGACGTGCTGCTGCCGCCCGTGCGCGAAGTGAATTTCCACGACATGCAGCCCGCCGATTCCGCCACCCGCCAGAAATTCCGCAAGATGCTGCGCGAGGGCAAGCTCGACGAAAGGGAAATCGAGGTCGAGGTGTCGCTAATGTCGCCGCAAATGGAAATCATGGCGCCGCCGGGCATGGAAGACCTGACCAGCCAGATCCAGGGGATGTTCCAGCAGATGGGCGGCGCGCGGCGCAAGCTCAAGAAGTTGACCGTCACCGAGGCGCTGAAGGCGCTGACCGACGAGGAGGCGGCGAAGCTCCTCAACGACGACGAGATCAAGACCAAGGCGCTGACGGCCGTCGAGCAGAACGGCATTGTCTTCCTGGACGAGATCGACAAGATCGCGAGCCGGCAGGAGACCCACGGCCCCGACGTGTCGCGGCAGGGCGTGCAGCGCGACCTGTTGCCGCTGGTCGAGGGCACGACGGTGTCGACCAAGTACGGGATGGTGCGCACCGACCACATCCTGTTCATCGCGTCCGGCGCGTTTCATCTGGCGAAGCCGTCCGACCTGATCCCCGAATTGCAGGGCCGTTTCCCGATCCGGGTCGAACTCTCGTCGCTGTCGGTCGCCGACTTCGAGCAAATCCTCACGGCGACCGACGCCTGCCTCGTCCGCCAGTACGAGGCGCTGCTGGAGACCGAGAACGTGCATCTCGACTTCAAGCCCGACGGCATCCGCAGGCTGGCCGAAATCGCGTTCGCGGTGAACGAGAAGCAGGAGAACATCGGCGCCCGCCGTCTGTACACGGTCATGGAACGGCTGCTCGACGACCTGTCGTTCCACGCGACGAAGCACACCGGCGTGACGTTCGAGATCGACGCCGGCTACGTCGACAAGCGGTTGAAGGACATCGCCGGCGACGACAACCTCGCGCGCTTCATCCTGTAGCGGCCGCCGCGCGCCGCGCCCTCTACTCGCCCGCCCCATGGAACGCCTGCTCGGCATCATCCTGCCGGTGTTCCTGACCATCGCGCTCGGATGGGCGTATGGCCGCCGCACCAGGCCGGACATGGCGTGGGTCAACCGGATCAGCATGAACGTGCTGTCGCCGGCGCTGATCTTCTCGGCGCTCGCGAGCAAGGACTTCGACGTCGTTGAGAACGCGGTGCTGATCCTCGCCAGCATCGGCGTCGTGCTGGGATCGGGCCTGCTGGCGTGGCCATTCGCCAAACTGTTGCGCGTCGATTACCGGACGTTCGTGCCGCCGATGATGTTCAATAACTGCGGCAACATGGGCCTGCCGCTCGCCGCGCTCGCCTTCGGGCAACCCGGATTCTCGGCGATGGTCGCGCTGTTCACGATTTCGAACCTGCTGCACTTCACGCTCGGCGCGTGGATGATCGATCACCATGCGCGCTTCGGAAACCTGCTGCGCAACCCGATGGTGTGGTCGACGTTCGTCGGCTTCGGCTTCGCGCTCGTTCATCCGCCGTTGCCGGAGTGGGCGTTCGTGACGGTCAGGATGGTCGGTGACGCGCTGATCCCGATGATGCTGCTTTCGCTGGGCGTGCGGCTGACATCGATACGTTGGGGCGACGCACGGCTCGGCGTGATAGGCGGCCTCGTCTGCCCGCTGACGGGAATCGCGATGGCGGCGCTGCTGACACCGGTGTTGGGGCTCGACCGTGCGCAGTCGGGTCTGCTCATCCTGTTCGGCTGCCTGCCGCCGGCGGTGCTCAACTTCATGGTCGCCGAGCAATTCAAGCAGGAGCCGGGGAAGGTCGCTTCGATCGTGCTCATCGGCAACGTGCTGTCGGTGGTCTTCGTTCCGCTGGGCCTGTCATTGGCGCTGCATTGATGCGCGCGCCGGCGCAAACCTTCGATGCGATCCTGTTCGACCTGGGCGGGGTGCTGATCGAGCTCGTCGGCGTCGAGCAGATGCTGCGCTGGAGCCCGGCGCTCGGCAGCACCGACGAGCTTTGGCGCCGCTGGCTGCATTCGCCCGCGGTGCGGAGCTTCGAGACCGGCGGCTGCGACCGCGAGAGCTTCGCCGCCGGCGTCATCGATGAATTCGACCTGCCGGTCGATCCGGCGACGTTCCTTCGGGCGTTCACGCACTGGCCGCGCACGCTGTTTCCGGGCGCGACGGCGTTGCTGGCTTCGCTGGCGCCGCGCTACCGCCTCGCCAGCGTGTCGAACACCAATGACCTGCACTGGGAGCGGTTCGAGCGCGAGTGGTCGCTTCCCGCGTGCTTCCACGACAACTTCCCGTCGTACCGCGTCGGCAAGCTGAAACCGGACGCCGAGTATTTCATTCACGTGCTGGACGCGCTCGAACTGCCCGCCGGGCGCGTGCTGTTCGTCGACGACAACCGCCTCAACGTCGAATCGGCGGCGCGTCTGGGCATCGTCGCGCGGCGGGTGCCGAATTTTGCCGCGCTGCGGTCGACCCTCGATGCGCTCGGTTTGCTCGGCCGGGACACGAACGGAGAACTTCGATGAACCTCCACCGGATGCTGCAGGAGCGCGCGGCGGAGCGCCGGCCGCTCAAAGTCGGCCTGATCGGCGCCGGGAAGTTCGGCTCGATGTACCTCGCGCAGGCGAAGCACACGCCCGGCATACACGTCACGGGGATCGCCGACCTCGCGCCTGACCGCGCGAAGGCCTCGC
>JAAFGU010000400.1 GCA_010365205.1 Aromatoleum sp.
GCGGCGCCGTCGTCGGGGCCCCCGCTGCGGCCGGCGCGCTGCGCCTGCTGCCAGTAACGGACGACGCCCGCCTTGAGGTGTTCGAGGCTCTGTTCGGACGAAATTCCATGGTCTTCAGCGGTTGCCAGCGCCTGAGCAATAAGCCCTTCGTGGGCGCTTCCCGAAAAATGCTGCAGCACGCCCTGTGGAGTTAGCGTGGACTCACTCTCCCGGAAAAACGCAACCATGGCCGACAGCGCCGCTCCTTCCGGGGTGCCGTCGGCGGGGCTGGGAAGCGCCATCGAGCGCGCGACCTCGGGTTGGAGCACCAGCGCCTGAATCAGTTCGCGCGTCAACGATGGAGCCCGGCGCTGAGTCGGCCCGGCCCGCCGCGCGGCGCGTTCCGGTTCGCGCGCCGGAGCCTCGCCACGAGGACGCGGGTCGTGGGATCCAGCAGAGCGCAGCAACGTGCGCAGCTCCGTTTCGGGAAGGCCGGTCACATCGGCCAGCCGACGGCGTATCAGCGCGGACAGGATCGGTGCGGTCAGCTCCGCGAGCAACGGGCGGGCGGCTGCGACGAGGGCGGCGCGACCTTCCGCGGTCACCGGCGGATGTTGCGCCGACAATTCGGTCAACAGAAGCTCCGACAGCGGCGTCGCGCGCGCGATCAGCGCCTCGAACGCGGCCTTGCCGCGCTGGCGGATGTAATCGTCCGGATCCTCGCCGTCGGGCAGGAACAGGAACACCGCGTTCTTGCCGTCGGCGAGCATCGGCAGCGCATTCTCCAGCGCGCGCCATGCCGCCTTGCGGCCCGCAGCGTCGCCGTCGAAGCAGAAGACGACGCTGTCGGTGAGACGGAAGAGCTTCTGCACGTGAACGGGAGTCGTCGCAGTGCCCAACGTGGCGACCGCGTACTCGACACCGTGTTGAGCCAGCGCCACGACATCCATGTACCCTTCGACGACGACGACCTTGCCAGCGTCGCGAATCGCATTCCGCGCGAGGAACAGGCCGTACAGTTCGCGGCCTTTCGAAAACAGCGGCGTCTCGGGCGAGTTCAGGTATTTTGGCTCGCCCTCGCCCAGCACGCGGCCGCCGAAGGCGATCACGTGGCCGCGGCTGTCATGGATCGGGAACACGATCCGGTCGCGGAAGCGGTCATAACGCTTGCCGCCCTCGCCGGCGATCACGAGTCCCGTGGTTTCCAGCGCCGGATCGTCGTACGGGTCGAACGCCGCGGCAAGGGGCTGCCAGCCATCCGGTGCGTAGCCGACGCCGAATTTCGCGGCAATCGCGCCGGTAAGCCCGCGGCCCTTCAGGTAGTCGACGGCGCGAGGCGCGTCCTTCAACTGCGCGCGATAGAATTTCGCCGCCGTCAACATCAGCGACGTCAGATCCTGCGCCTGTTCGCGCCGCTCGGCCTCGCCGGGCCGCATTTCGACCCGCGGCACTTCCATGCCGGCGTCGCGCGCGAGTTCCTCGACGGCTTCGGGAAACGGCTTGCTCGCGTATTCCATCAAAAAACCGATCGCCGTTCCGTGTGCGCCGCAGCCAAAGCAGTGATAGAACTGCTTGGTCGGGCTGACAGTGAACGAGGGGGTCTTTTCGCTGTGGAACGGGCAGCACGCCTGGTAGTTGGCGCCGGCCTTCTTCAGCGGGACGTACCGGTCGACGACATCGACAATGTCGACGCGGGCGAGCAGCGTCTGAATAAAATCGTTTGGAATCATGAATTTGACGCTGATTCACCGGCCCGCAGTCGCGCCCCGGGCGGCTTGGATCCCAAGCCGCCCGGTCGCGTCACACACGGCAGGGAACCCATGAAGTATAGCCAAGCCTTGCCGCGGCGAAAGGGCGATTCGGCCGGGTTCGTGCGCGACCGGACGGTCGGCGTGCGTGCGGCGCGCTTATGCCGAATGCTCTTTGTTATTCGGCGCTCAACCTGCCAACTTGGCCTTTATCCGAATCGAAACCGCGCCTATATCGGCGCGGCCGGCGAGGCGCGGCTTCAAAATCGCCATGACCTTGCCCATTCCGGCGATGCCGGTGGCACCGGCGGTGCTGATCGCCTCGGCGATCAAGGCATCGATCTCGGCGTCGGCAAGCGGCGCCGGCATGTACCCCTGCAGCACCGCCACCTCGGCCTGTTCGGAGGCGACCAGATCGTCGCGCTTACCGGCCTGGAACTGGGTGATCGAATCGCGCCGCTGTTTGATCATTTTGTCGATGATCGCGAGGACGTCGGCGTCGGTGAGCTCGATCCGTTCGTCGACCTCGCGCTGCTTGATCGCGGCGAGCAGCATCCGAATCGTCGACAGCCGTGGGGCAGCCTTCGCCCGCATCGCGTCTTTCATGTCCTCGGTAATCATGGCCTTGAGGGTCATCATTGCCTCCAGTCGGGAGCGCATTGATTCGGGCGCTGGCCGCAAAAAAACAAAAAGGGCGAATCGCTTCGCCCCTCGATGCATGCAACCGGTAGCGCTCGGTACAGCTCAGTACAGTTTCGGCGGCAGCTGCTGGCTGCGCAGACGCTTGTAATGGCGTTTCACCGCGGCGGCGAGCTTGCGCTTGCGTTCGGAGGTCGGTTTTTCGTAGAACTCGCGGGCGCGCAGCTCGGTGAGGAGGCCGGTCTTCTCGATCGTGCGCTTGAAACGGCGGAGCGCCACTTCAAACGGCTCGTTATCCCGGACGCGAACACTGGTCATGAATACTTTTCCTTGGGCGCACAGTTACTTGCGACAATCGTTAAGTATAGCCAGTTGTGGCAGGCCTTGCAAGACAAAGAGCCATCCTCGAGCACGCGGGCCCATCGATCGGGGACGGCGACCGCCGCGCGGCC
>JAAFGU010000401.1 GCA_010365205.1 Aromatoleum sp.
ACCGACACCGGCGGGTCGATCCGCCAGCCCGCGGCGCTGTCCGGGGTTTGCGGTTTGAAGCCCACCTACGGCGTCTGCTCGCGGTACGGCCTGATCGCGTTCGCGTCGAGCCTCGACCAGGCCGGCCCGTTCGCGCGCACGGCCGAGGACCTCGCGCTGATGTTGAACGCGATGGCGGGCCACGACGCGCGTGACTCGACGTCGCTCGAGCGCCCGACCGAGGACTACACGGCGCTCCTTGGCCACCGCCCGGGCGCGCGGCCGCTCGACGGCCTCAAGATCGGACTGCCAAAGGAGTATGGCGGCGACGGCATCGACGCCGACGTCAGCCGCGCCGTCGAGAACGCCGTCGCCGAATTCAGGAAGCTCGGCGCGACAACGGTGGACGTCTCGCTGCCGAACGTCAACCTGAGTGTGCCGGTCTATTACGTGATCGCGCCGGCGGAAGCGTCGTCGAACCTGTCGCGCTTCGACGGTGTCCGCTACGGCCACCGCGCCGGGAAATACGACGACCTTCTCGACATGTACATGAAGACGCGCGCGCAGGGCTTCGGCGCCGAGGTGAGGCGGCGGATTCTCGTCGGCACCTACGTGCTGTCGCATGGTTACTACGACGCGTACTACCTGAAGGCACAGAAGGTGCGGCGCCTGATCGCGAACGACTTCATCGCCGCCTACGAAAATTGCGACGTCATCATGGGCCCCACTTCGCCGTCGACCGCCTTCAAGTTCGGCGCCAAGACCGACGACCCGGTGCAGATGTACCTGAACGACATCTTCACGATCGCCGCCAACCTGACGGGCGCCCCCGCGCTGTCGATCCCCTGCGGCTTCGACGGCAACGGCCTGCCGATCGGCCTCCATATCCAGGGCGACTACTTCGCCGAGGCGAAGCTGCTGAACGTCGCGCATCGGTTCCAGCAGGTTACCGATTGGCACCGGCGAGCGCCCGGGGAGTTTGCGTGATGGCCCAGTGGGAAATCGTCATCGGTCTGGAGACCCACGCGCAACTTTCGACGGCGTCGAAGATCTTTTCCGGCGCGTCGACCGCGTTCGGCGCGGCGCCGAACACGCAGGCGGCCGCCGTGGACATCGCGTTGCCCGGCGTGCTGCCGGTGCTCAATCGCGGCGCCGTCGAGCGCGCGATCCGCTTCGGCCTCGCCGTCGGCGCAAAGATCAGCCCGCGCAGCATATTCGCGCGCAAGAACTACTTCTACCCGGACCTGCCGAAGGGCTACCAGATCAGCCAGTACGAGATCCCGGTCGTCCAGGGCGGCTCGCTGACGATTTCGACGGCGCAGGGCGACAAGACCGTGCGGCTCACCCGCGCGCACCTCGAGGAAGACGCGGGCAAGAGCCTGCACGAGGATTACCACGGGATGACCGGCATCGACCTGAACCGCGCGGGCACGCCGCTGCTCGAAATCGTCACCGAGCCGGACATGCGCAGCTCCGACGAGGCGGTCGCGTACGCGAAGGCGCTGCATGCGCTGGTGCAGTGGATCGGCATCTGCGACGGCAACATGCAGGACGGCAGCTTTCGCTGCGACGCGAACGTATCGGTGCGCCCGCTGGGCAGCGACAAGCTCGGCACCCGTTGCGAGATCAAGAACCTCAACAGTTTCCGTTTCATGCAGCAGGCGATCGACTTCGAGGTCGGCCGCCAGATCGAGCTGATCGAGGACGGCGGCACCGTGGTTCAGGAAACGCGGCTGTACGACCCGGACAAGCACGAGACGCGTTCGATGCGCAGCAAGGAAGACGCGCAGGACTACCGGTATTTCCCCGATCCGGACCTGCCGCCGCTCGTGATCGACGAGGCCTGGATCGAGCGCGTGCGCTCCGCAATGCCGGAGCTGCCGGCGATGCGCAGAATGCGTTTCATGGCCACCTCGCGCGTCGCCCTCATCGAGATCGTCAAGAGCCTGTCGAACGTCGACCTCGAAGCGATCGACGACGAGCTTTTCGAGGAGAGCATCCCCAACCTCCAGGCAAGCGCGCTCAAGCCGACCTACGGATTGTCGCGCGCCGACGCGACGACGCTGGTCGCGAGCCGCGCGCTGGCGGACTATTACGAAGCAGTAGTCGCGGCCGGGGGCGCCGATCCCAAGCTGGCGGCGAACTGGGTGCTGGGCGAACTCTCCGCCGCGCTGAATCGCGCCGAAGTCGAGATCGACGCGGCGCCGATTTCGCCCGTCCAGCTTGCCGGCATGCTCGCGCGGCTCGGGGACAGCACGATCTCCGGCAAGCTCGCGAAGGAGGTCTTCGACGCGATGTGGGCCGGTGACGGCGACGCCGACACGATCATCGCCAACCGGGGGCTGCGGCAGATCTCCGACGAGCGCACCATCGCGCGCTTCGTCGACGAGGTGCTCGCGGCGAATCCGGCGATCGTCGCCGAGTTCCGCGCCGGCAAGGAAAAGGCCTTCAACTCGCTGGTCGGCAAGGCGCTGAAGGCGACGCAGGGCAAGGCGAATCCGGCCCAGGTCAACGCGATACTGAAGAAAAAACTCGGCGCCTGACCGTTACCGCCGTACGATGGGACGCCCGCCACCGCCCGTCGCCGCGCCGGACCGCGCGCCGCCCCCGGCGCAAGCTCAGAACCTGCCCGCTCGATAGTCGTCGACCGCCTGCTGCAATTCTTCGCGTGTGTTCATCACGAACGGTCCCTGCCAGGCGACCGGCTCGTTGACGGGCCGCCCGGCGATCACCAGAACGCGCGCCGGCACGTCGGCTGCCTGCAGGCGCACCGTGTCGCCAGGCCCGAGCTCGGCGAGGCCGACGGCATCGAGCCGGCGGCCGTCGTCGAA
>JAAFGU010000402.1 GCA_010365205.1 Aromatoleum sp.
GCGGGCGCAGGAGGCCCGAAATCGCCGGTGCCCCGATGATAGCGCGCCGCCGTCGGCGCCCCGTCGTGGCGCAGGGGCTCGCCATCCCCTCCGGTCCCCGGCACAGCGCCCGCCGGCGCGGGTAAAATGTTCGTTTTCGCCCGCCCCTGGCGGGATTCCCGCCTCGCCCCTCGACAGGAGAATCACCATGCACGTCCCCCACCGCAGGAAAGCGCTGGTCGCCGCCGCCGCGCTTTGTGCAGTCATGCTTGGAACGATCGCCGGCTGCGGCAAGGAAGAGCCGAAAAAGGCGGCCGTGGCCCCGCCGGCAGCGCCTGCGCCCGCGCAGGAGGCACTCAAGGTCGGTTACCTGTACGTGAGTCCGATCGGCGACGCCGGCTGGACGTTCCAGCACGACTCGGGGCGCAAGGAAATGGAGAAGGCGCTCGGCGCCAAGGTCACGACCAAGTACGTTGAAAGCGTCCCGGAGGGTGCGGACGCCGAGCGTGTGATCCGAGAACTCGCGCAAAGCGGCCACACGCTCATCTTCACGACGTCGTTCGGTTACATGAACCCGACGATCAAGGTCGCGAAGGATTTCCCGAACGTCCATTTCGAGCACGCGACCGGCTACAAGAGCGACGCCAACGTCGGCATCTACAACGCGCGCTTCTACGAAGGCCGCTATCTCGCCGGCATCGTCGCCGGCAAGATGACCAAGACCAACACCGCGGGCTACGTCGCCGCGTTCCCGATTCCGGAAGTCGTGATGGGCATCAACGCATTCGCGCGCGGCATGCGCAGCGTCAATCCGAAGGCGGCGGTCAAGGTGATCTGGGTCAATTCGTGGTTTGACCCGGGGCGCGAGAGCGAGGCCGCGAACACGCTGGTCTCGCAGGGCGCCGACGTGCTGACGCACCACACCGACTCGACGGCGGCCGTGCAGGCGGCCGAAGCGAAGAAGGTCTATGCGATTGCCTACCACTCGGACATGTCGAAATACGGCCCGAATGCGCACCTGACCGCCGTCACGCACCAGTGGGGCAACTACTACACCAAAGTCGTGCAGTCGCAGCTCGACGGCAAGTGGGCGCCGGACAACGTCTGGGGCGGCATCAAGGACGGCATGATCAAGATGGCGCCGTTCAACAAGGTTGTGCCCCAGGACGTGCAGGATCTGGTGAACAAGACCGCTGCCGACATCGGCGCCGGCACGTTCCATCCGTTCACCGGCCCGGTCAAGGACAACGCGGGCAAGGAGCGCCTGGCGGCCGGCACGGTGATGGACGACGCGACGCTGTCGAAGATGGACTACTACGTCGAGGGCGTGCAGGGCCAGCTGCCCAAGTAGCCGCGCACGCGGGGCTGCGGCGCGCGTGTAGCGCTAACCGCTGATCCTGCGCAGCAGCGCGAGCACCCGGTCGAACCCGCGGCCGTACGGCGGGTAGAGGAGCTTCGCAGCGGCGAAGCGCGGCTGGTGAAACACAGGCTTTTCCTTGCTGAACGTGAGGAAGCTGCGCTCGCCGTGATAGCTGCCGATGCCCGAGGCGCCGACACCGCCGAACGGCAGGTCCTCGTGGACGAAATGCCACAGCGTATCGTTGACGGTGACGCCGCCCGCGATCGTCTCCCGCAGCACCCGGTCGCGCCGCGCGGCGTCGCGGCCGAAGAAGTAGAACGCGAGCGGCCGCGGCCGCGCGTTGACCTTCGCGATCGCGTCGTCGAGCGAGCCGTAGGTCTCGACCGGCAGCAGCGGGCCGAAGATCTCCTCGCGCATGATCGCCATCGAATCGTCGACGCCGACGACGAGCGTCGGCGCGAGCTTGCGCGCGTGGGCCGACAGTGTCTCGCCCGCCGGATTGACCGGGATGATCGTCGCACCCTTTTCGCGCGCGTCGTCGACGAGCGCGACCAGGCGCGCGTAATGGCGTTCGTTGACGATCGACGTGTAGTCGGGATTGACTGCAAGCCTGGGATAGAGCGCGCCGATCGCCGCGGTCACCGCCGCGACAAACGCATCGGTGCGCCCTTCCGGCACCAGCGCGTAATCGGGTGCGATGCACGTCTGTCCCGCGTTCAGGAGCTTGCCGGAGATGAGACGCGGCGCGGCGACCGCGATGTCGGCGTCGGCGTCGAAGATCGCCGGCGACTTGCCGCCGAGCTCGAGCGTGACCGGCGTCAAGTTCGCCGCAGCCGCAAGCGCGACTTGCCTGCCCACGGCCGTCGAGCCGGTGAAGAACAGGTGATCCCAGGGCAACGCGCTGAACGCCTGGCCGACCGCGGCGTCGCCGGTCACGACGGCGAACTCGTCGGCGCGGAAATGTTTCGCCACCAGCAAGGCGAGGAGCGCGGAGAGCCGAGGTGTGAGCTCCGAGGGCTTCAACAGCACGCGATTGCCCGCCGCCAGCGCCCCGAGCGCGGGCGCCAATGCCAGCTGCAGCGGGTAATTCCACGGACTGATGATGCCGACAACGCCCAACGGCTGGCGCCGGATCTCGGCGCGGCCCGGTTGCAACTGCAGCGGCGTCGCGACACGCACCGGCTTCATCCAGCGTCGCAGGTGTTTGCGCGCGTGGCGGATACCGGACGCGACGACGTAGAGTTCGGCGAGCCGCGTCTCGTGCGCCGACCGATGGCCGAAGTCGCCATCGATCGCGGCGGTGAGCGCGTCCTCGTGATCGACGACGAGGCGGGCGAGGCGCACCAGCCGATCGCGGCGCGTCGCGAGGTCCGGAAAACGCTCGCGCTCGAACGCCGCGCGCTGCAGCGCGAACAGCCGGTCGAGTTCCCCCGCAGGGGCGGGCCGGTCCGGTGCG
>JAAFGU010000403.1:0-1135 GCA_010365205.1 Aromatoleum sp.
GCCATCCGCCCGAGGGCGCCGGGGGCGGCGCGCACGCGCATGCCCATGCGGCGCTGGGGATCGGGATCCTGCACGGCGTGGCCGGCGGTTCGCATTTTCTCGGCGTGCTGCCCGCGCTCGCGTTTCCGACGCTGGCGCAGGCGCTCACCTACATCGCCGCGTTCGCCGTCGGGACCATTGCGTCGATGGCGACCTTCGGCGCGCTGATGGACTGGCTGGCGCGCCGCAGGGCCTTTGCCGGCGAGCGCGCGTACCGCGTGTTGATGACGGCAGCGTCGATCGCCGCGACCGGCGTCGGCTGCTTCTGGATCGCAACGTCGTAGCGCGTCAGGATCCGGTTCGGTCGCGCGATTCGGCGGGCTGCGTCCGGCTCCAATCGACGCGGATGGAGGCCGCGCGGGGCGGCTGCGGCCGACCGCGGCCGGCGCGGTTCGTGCGATGATTGCCGGGCGGCCCGGGCATGACCAAAGCCGGGCGATGCAGCCGATGCCTGCTCCCGATTCCTCTGCCTACATCGAACTCGCATACCGTATGGCGCTCGCCGCCGGCGAGGCGATCCTGCCGCATTTCCGCGTTGCGATCGACGTCGAGGACAAGGGCGGGGCGAAGGGCTACGACCCGGTGACCGTGGCCGATCGCGCCGCCGAAGCGGTGATCCGCGCCGAGATCGCACGCGCGCATCCGGACCACGGCATCCGCGGCGAGGAACACGGCTGGCAGAAGGGCCCATCGAACTTCACCTGGGTGATCGATCCGATCGACGGCACGAGGAGCTTCATCCTGGGTCAGATGCACTGGGCGACGCTGATCGCGCTGAACGATGGCGACCGCGTCGTTGCCGGCGTCGCGCATCAGCCGTATGTCGGCGAGACCTTCCTGGCAACTCCGGGTGGTCGCGCGGAGTGGCGACGAGGCGGCCTCACCCGTGCGCTGAAGACGCGACGCTGCCACGCGATCGAGCACGCGGCACTCGCGTGCACGGACCCGAAGATGTTCGCGACGCCCGAATCGTTGGCCGCGTTCGCCCGCGTCGCGTCGCGCGCGCGCCTGACGCGCTGGGGTGGAGACTGCTATGCGTATTGCCTGCTGGCGATGGGCCTGATCGACGTCGTCATCGAATCGTCGCTGCAGGCCT
>JAAFGU010000403.1:1183-3954 GCA_010365205.1 Aromatoleum sp.
CGGCGGGCGCTGCGAGGAGGGCGGCGACATTGTCGCCTGCGGCGACCGCGCGTTGCACGCCGAAGTGCTGAAATTGCTGGGCTGATCGGGATTCCCGATCGGTCTTCCGGCACCGAACGACGAGGCCCCGATGACCGACATCGCAGCGCATGACCTCTGGGACAACCCGCTCGGCACCGACGGCTTCGAGTTCATTGAATACGCGGCCACCGACCCCGCTGCGCTCGGCCGGCTGTTCGGGGAGATGGGCTTCACGGCGGTGGCGAAACACCGCGCAAAGAATGTGCTGCTGTATCGGCAGGGCGGCATCAATTTCATCGTCAACGCGGAGCCGGGGAGTTTCGCGCAGTCGTTCGCGCGCGTGCACGGCCCGTCGATCTGCGCGATCGCGTTCCGGGTGAAGGACGCGGCGCTCGCGTACCGCCGATGCATCGAGCAAGGCGCCTGGGGCGTCGAGGCGCATCCGGGCCCGATGGAGCTCAACATCCCGGCGATCAAGGGCATCGGCGATTCGCTGATCTATCTGGTCGACCGCTATCCAGGGGCCTACGACTCCGACGACCCGGGCGTGTCGATCTATGACATCGATTTCGTGCCGCTACCCGGCGTCGATCGGCATCCGCGCGGCGCCGGCCTGACCTACATCGACCACCTGACGCACAACGTGCACCGGGGTCGGATGGATGAGTGGGCGAGCTTCTACGAGCGGCTTTTCAACTTCCGCGAGGTCCGCTACTTCGACATCGAGGGCCAGCTCACGGGCCTGAAATCGAAGGCGATGACAAGTCCCTGCGGGAAGATCCGAATTCCGATCAACGAGAGCTCCGACGACAAGAGTCAGATTCAGGAGTACCTGATCGACTATCGCGGCGAGGGGATTCAGCACGTCGCGCTAGGCAGCAAAGACATCTACGCGACCGTCGAAACGCTGCGTCGCGCGAACGTCGAATTTCAGGACTCGCCCGACACCTATTACGAAGCTCTCGCGACGCGGCTGCCGGGCCATACCGAGGACACGGCGCGGCTGCAGAGGAACGGCATCCTGCTCGACGGACGAACCGCCGCGCAGGCCGCCGAAATGACGAGAGACGCAGTTGGCGGCTCGACGATCGCCTGCGGGGTCGCATCCCCGTCCGCGGACGGGGCCCCTGCTCCGCCTTGCGGCGATTCCGGCGAAGACGAGATGCTGCTGCAGATTTTCACCAAGACCGTCATCGGCCCAATTTTTTTCGAGCTCATCCAGCGCAAGGGTAACGAGGGATTCGGCGAGGGAAATTTCCGCGCGCTGTTCGAGTCGATCGAGCTCGACCAGATACGGCGCGGCGTGCTGAAGGCGTAGCGTCCAGGGGGTGTCAGCGGGCGGCGGCGGATCGAGGTCCGCTCAACCGCGAAAGCGCCGTCCGCCGGTGTCGGCCGCGCTCGGCCCGACACCGGCGTCCATGTACCTTCCCCGGCAGCGGTCCGGTCGTGTAACATTTCATCGCTAAAGCTCGGCTCTGTTGATAAGTGCTCACTCCGCTTGGATTCTCGCTGCTGCGCCAACTCGCCGACGGCGAGCTCCATTCCGGCGAGGACCTCGCCGCGATCGTGGGGCTCACGCGCGCGCGCGTTTCACAGGTGCTGAAGGACGCGGAGGCCGCCGGTCTTGCGTTGGAACGTATCAAGGGACGCGGCTACCGGCTCCTCGAAGCGCCGAATTTTCTGGATGCCAAGGCGATTCGCGTGCGGCTCGACGAACTGGTGCGGGCCCACGGCGCAACGACCGTTCCCGTCAGCGTCGAAGTGACCGATCAGGTCGACTCGACATCGTCGGAACTGATGCGCCGGTCGCAACGGCGAGACGTCCACGGCGTGGCGCTGGCGGCGGAATGGCAGACGGCGGGCCGCGGCCGTCGTGGCCGGGCGTGGACGGCGGTCGCCGGCGGCAGTCTCACGTTTTCGCTGGGCTGGCGATTCGAGCAGGGCGCCGGTTTCCTTGCCGGACTCTCGCTCGCTGTGGGTGTGGCGGTGGCGCGCGCGCTCGAGGCCGAGGGCCTCACGGGCATCGCGCTGAAGTGGCCGAACGATCTCGTCCATCGGCACTTGAAGCTCGGCGGCATCCTGATCGAACTCAACGGAGATGCGCTCGGGCCGTCCAGCACGGTGATCGGCGTCGGGCTGAACGTGCGGTTGCCGGCGGGGGCGCGAAAGGACATCCCGGTGCCGGTGACGGATCTCGCGACCGTCGCCGGCAAGAAGGCCGCGCCGATCGAGCGCAACCGACTCCTCGCCCGGCTGCTGGCGGAACTCGCGTCGGTGCTGGACCAGTACGCGAAAGACGGCTTCGCCCCATTCGCGGTCGAGTGGCAGCATCGCCACGCGTATCAGGGCAAAACGGTGAAACTGCTGCTGCCCGACGGCGCGACCGTCACCGGCAAGGTCGCCGGCGTCGATGCAAGCGGCGCACTGGTGCTGGCCGACGGACCGCGCCGGGCGCGCTTCCTGTCCGGGGAAATTTCGCTGCGGCGGGCGTAATGGCGTCGGCGAATGCGTCCGCACTTCCAGCTCGGCGTGCCGCCGCGCTCCTGCCGAAAGTCGTCACCGTTTCCCTTCTGATGTGGCGCGCCGCCGCTCATCACCGGTGAGCCAGATTCTCATCATCGACGTCGGCAACAGCCGGTTGAAGTGGGGGATGCGCGGCCCGCACGGATGGCTGGCACTTGGCGTGACGCCAAACAACGAAATCGGCGTACTGGCGCTGCGGGAATGGCAGAACCTGCCGCGGCCGATGC
>JAAFGU010000404.1 GCA_010365205.1 Aromatoleum sp.
TCCGGCGCGGGCGGCGACCCATTCGAACAGCGCGCGCCACGCCTCGGCGGTGCCGGGACCAATCGAATACATTCGCGCGTTGGCGATCACGCGGCGCTCCGGCGCGGCGTGCAGGGCGCCGCGCCCGCGGCCTCACGCATAACGCAGGCGCTGGCCGATGCCCAGCCGCTTCGCCTTTTGCAGCATCGCATGCCCCAGCGCGATATCGGACAGCGACAGCCCGCGATGCCAGAACAGGATCGTCTCGTCGTCCGCTTCGCGTCCCGGCTTGGTACCCGCGACGATCTGTCCCAGCTCGGCATGGAGCGAAGCTTCGGACAAGCGGCCCGATTCGACGTGCGCGCGCAGGCTGCCGAACAGGCCGCTCTTGCACTGTCCCCAGTCGTCGACGACGACCTTGTCCATGATGTCGGTGAGCGAGAGTTCCACCGCGCTCATCGTGCCATAGGGGACGACCAGCGCGCCGGGCTGGATCCATTCCGTTTTCAGCAGCGGCGCAGGTTGCGGCAGC
The DNA here is from genome assembly GCA_010365205.1 of Aromatoleum sp. Lineage (GTDB taxonomy): Bacteria > Pseudomonadota > Gammaproteobacteria > Burkholderiales > Casimicrobiaceae > CAIWHR01. The sequence goes on from JAAFGU010000404.1 coordinate 512, forward strand.
CGCGACGCCTCGACGACGATGTCGGCGCCGCGCACGCAGCTCTCCCAGTCGGGCACGACCCGGACGGGCTTCCCTAGATCGCGCGTCAGGCGCGCGGCGAACGCGTCGCGGCTTTCGGCGCGGCGCGAGTGGACGCGAATTTCGGCGAAGTCGAACAGCCGGTCGAGCAGGCGGACGTTCCAATACGCGGTGCCGCGCGCGCCGATGTGGCCCAGGATCCGGCTCGACTTCCGCGCCAGGTGTTTCGCGCCCAGCGCCGTGACCGCGCCGGTGCGCATGTCGGTGAGTCCTGCCGCGTCGATGATCGCCAGCGGCCGCCCGGTGGCCGGATCGAACAGGTTGAGCAGACCCATTTCGGAGGGCAGTCCCTGCCGGTAATTGTCGACGTAGTCGCTGACGACTTTGACGCCGGCGAGTGCCAGCGGCGCGATTGAGCCGCGCAGCACGTTGAAGTGGCCGTTGACGCCGCCGCCCGGAACCAGATGGACGCGCGGCTCGATGACGGTCTCCCCGCGACCCTGTGCCGCAAGCCCGTCCTCGACGGCGCCGAGGATTTCGTCGTCGGTCAGCGCCAGCGCCGCGACATCGGGGCCGTTCAGATAGTCGAGATGCAATTCGCCCGTTGCGGGGGACATCACGCCTCCGATCATTGCGCCGCTGCGCCTTCCCGCGCGCGCCGGCATACACGCGGCCGGGAGCTTCCTGCTATTGCTGCGCTACGCCGCCGTCGCCACTTTGAGCGCCTCGACGCGGATTTCCTCGGTGAGCCGCGCCTTCAGCGCCGAGAATTCCGGCGTCGTCTTCACCGTGTAGTGCCGCGGATGCGCGAGATCGACGGCGACTTCCGCCTTGATGCGGCCCGGGCGCGCGCTCATCACGACGACGCGTCCGGCCATGAAGATCGACTCCTCGATGTCGTGGGTGACGAAGAGTACGGTCTTCTTCTCCGACTCCCAGATCGCCAGCAGCAGCTCCTGCATCAGCGCGCGCGTCTGGTTGTCCAGCGCGCCGAACGGCTCGTCGAGCAGGAGGATTTTCGGTTCCGTGGCGAGAGCGCGCGCGATCGCGGTGCGCTGCTGCATGCCGCCGGAGAGCATTTTCGGGAAATGGTGCTCGAAGCCGGCGAGGCCGACCTTGGCGACGTAGTGCGCGGCGATCTCGTCCTGCCTCCGCGCCGGCAAGCCTTTCTCGCGCAGCCCGAAACAGATGTTCTGTCGCACGGTGAGCCACGGGAACAGCGTGTACGACTGGAACACCATGCCGCGATCGGCGCCGGGACCGGTCACCGGCGCACCGTCGAGCAGCACGCGGCCGGTGGTCGGCGTGTCCAGTCCGGCGACGACCCGCAGCAGCGTCGACTTGCCGCAACCCGACGGACCGAGAATCGTGATGAAGTCGTTGTCGGCCACGGCAAGCGAGATCGGCTGCAGCGCCTCGGTCGGCGCGCCGCCGCGCACGCCCGGGAACGTTCGGCCGACGCCTTCGACGACGAGCTTGCTCATGGCAACCTCATGCCAGGCTCCAGGGAAACATCCGCTGATTCGCCCACTTGAACAGGAAATCGGAAATTAGCCCGATCACGCCGATGACGATGATGCCGAAAATGATCTGGCCGGTGTTGAGCAGCGCCTGGCTGTCGGTGATCATGTGGCCGATGCCGGACGAGGCGCCGATCAGCTCGGCGACGATCACGTAAGTCCACGCCCAGCCCAGCACCAGGCGGAGCGTCTCGGCGATTTGCGGCGCCGCGCTGGGCAGCAGCACCCGGCGCACGATGCCGTTGGCGCGCGCGCCCAGCGTATAGGCGGCCTCGACCAGGTCGCGCCGCGTCGATCCGACAATCACGGCGACCATCAGCACGATCTGAAAAAAGACGCCGATGAAAATCACCATCAACTTCTGGGTTTCGCCGATTCCGGCCCAGAGGATCAGCAGCGGAATGAAGGCGGACGCCGGCAGATAGCGCGCGAACGACACGAACGGCTCGAAGAACGCCTCGATCGGCTTGTACGCGCCCATCGCGATCCCCAAGGGGACGGCGAGTACGGTCGCGAGAATGAATCCGCCGAACACGCGCCAGATGGTGACGCCGACATCTTCGGCGAAGCCGTACTTCGCGAAGAGATCCCATCCCTCTCGCAGCATCGTCAGTGGATCGGCAAGAAAAGTTTTCGGGACGAAGCCGCCGAAGGTGGCGATGCTCCAGGCGCTGACGAAGACGACGAAGAAGGCAACGCCGAGTGCCAACTTGCGGCCG
>JAAFGU010000405.1 GCA_010365205.1 Aromatoleum sp.
GGCGCTCGCCGTTACCAGCGTCGCGCGCGAGCCGCTGCTCCCGGATGTGCCGACGCTGGCCGAGGTCGGTGTGCGCGGCTACGATCTCGAGATCTGGCTCGCGATATTTGCGCCCGCCGGCACGCCGCCGGAAATCGTGGCGCGACTGCACTCGGCGATCGCGCGCAGCCTCGATGCTCCGGAGATGCGCGACAAGCTCGCCGCGGCGGGCATGGTGCCCGCAAGCGGCTCGCCGCAGCTCGTGCGCGAGACGATCCTGCGCGACACGAAGACGTACGCCGCGCTCGAAGCGCGCTTCGCGCGAACGCGAAATAGCGTTCATTGGCTTCCGCGCGCGAGCAGCGACCGCAGGGGCCTGAAATGGTTTTTTCGGATCGCACTGGCGCTGTCTCGCGCCCCGTTGAGGAGTAAACCAACCCGAAAATTGGCGGTCTTGTTCAATCCGCCGGAGCTGTCGACATGCACGACCCTCCGCCGCGCGGGGCGGGACGTCGTTCGCGGTCTTGCCGTTCACGACCGGTCGTCCCGCAGTCGGTCAGGGCCCCGTCTGCGACGGCGGAGAACCGTCGGCGCCGTCGGGCGAGTTGGGCGCCTGGTCGACGTGGAAGATGTCGCGATAGCTCACGTAGTCGGAGATGTGAAGCGTGGCGATGAGCAGGAACAGGTAGGGCATCAGAACCAGCAGGACGAGAGGCAGCGCCAGCCCCTCGGGCATCAACGACGAGATCAGCAGCGTGGCGAGCGTCGGCACCACGCCGCCGAAGCAGAACACGAGCAGCCCGTACACGCTGATGGGCTTCCAGTTGGCGAGCGCCGCGCGCAGGCTCGTCGCCAGAGCGCGTGCCGGGCCGCAGTCCTGGAAGACGACGAGCGCCGGGGCGAACCAGATCGCGAGCAGCACCGGCAGCGCACACGCCGCCGCGAAGAGCATCGCCAGCTGGACGTCGCCGCTCGCGAGCACCGTCTCGTCCAGCTTGGTGCGGCCCGACAGCACGTCGACGAGCGTGCCGCCGTCGACGACCGCGGTCCCGAGAACGGCGACCGTGATGCCGACGAGCAGGAAGGCGCCGAGCGGCAGCAGCGCGCGGACATTCGAACGGAACCCCTGAAACAAAAGCTTCAGTTCGGGCGCGCCCCCGCGCTCCTGCGTCCACGCCGCGGCGAGGAAGCCCACGGCGAACACGGGTTTCAGCAGCGGCACCGCGATCTGTCCCACATACGGGATGAGGTCGACGATGCCGAGCACGAGGTAGTAGAGCAGCAGCAGCAGGAGCCACGGCACGCGATTGACCGACAGCATCGCGTAAGCGTCCTTGAGCCAGACGGCGCCGCGAATTGCATCGCGGCGCGCGAAAGCGATGGCGCGAGGCGTGTCGCTCATGCCACCGCTCGCGCCGCGCCTGCCGGCGGCGCGTTCTCGAGGTCGCCGAAGCGCGACGGATTCAATGCCCGGTCGCGCAGGATGCGCTCGAAATGCGCCGGGTCGTGCGCGTGCACGAGGTCACCCGGGCGCGGCAGGTAGAGGTCGTACAGCCGCGACACCCAGAACCGAAGCGCCGCGGCGCGGAGCAGCGCTGGCCACTGCGTGCGCTCGTCGACATCGAGAGGGCGCACGGCCTGATAGCCGCAGACCAGCGCGATCGCGAGTTCCGGGACGAGCCCGCCCTTGGCATCGCCATCGCGAACGATGCACCAGTCGTTGACGGTGATCGCGAGATCGTAGGCGAGGAAGTCGGTGGCCGCAAAGCCGAAGTCGATGATGCCCGACACGCGGTCGCCGACGAACAGCACGTTGTCGCAGAACAGGTCGCCGTGGATCGCGCCCTTCGGCAGCTTGCCCTTGCCGAAGCCGGTCTGGAACTTCAGCTCGGCGGCGAGGAGTTCGTTCTGGTCCGCGGTGAGGAATGGCTGTACCGAGCGCGCGGCCTGCCGCCACCAGCCCGGTCCCCGGCGGTTGGTGAGTCGCGTGCGATAGGTGGACGACACGACGTGCAGCCGCGCGAGTGCGGCGCCGACCGCGGCGCAGTGAACGGCGTCCGGCGCCAGCATCGGTTCGCCGTCGACCCGGGTGACGAGGCTCGCCGGCTTGCCGTTCAGCACGCTGAACAATGCCCCGGTACGGTCGGGTTCCGGCGCCGGGCACTCGACGCCGGCGCGCGCGAGGTGAGCCATGAGATTCAGATAGAACGGCAGCTCGTCGGCTGGCAGTCGCTCGTACAAGGTCAGCACCCAGCGGCGCTTCGTCGTCGTCAGGAAGTAATTGGTGTTCTCGATGCCCGCGGCGATTGGCGCGAGTTCGACCAGCGTGCCGACACTGTAGCGGCCGAGCCAGGATTCGAGTTCTTCTGCAGTGACGGGGGTATAGACCGACATCGGGTGGCGCGGCGCTGCGCATTCGCGCGCGGCCGGAGTGAACCAGCGTGGAAGGAAATCCGCTCAGAACGCGAAAATGACCCACATCGGGACCTTGAGGCCCGAGTCGAGACTGTCGCGGCGGATGTAGGTGTTTCCGCCGCCGTCGGGAACCAGGTAGTACGCCTTGCCGTGCTTGGGCGTGACCTTGATCCAGATGATGCGCCCGGCGATGCGTGCTTCCTCGATCGTTTCGCCGTCCTTCCGGCTGATCGTCACCTGCGGCTCGAGTTCCGGGTCGCCGGCGATTTCGGGCGGCCGCGGAATTTCCGGGAGCGGCTCGAGATCGGGCGGGAGCGGCGGAGGCGGCGGCGCGGGCTGCGCGAGCGCCAGCGCG
>JAAFGU010000406.1 GCA_010365205.1 Aromatoleum sp.
CGTATACTCTCCGCCCTGACACGTGACGATGGCGTCGAGGGATCGCAGCGCCGCGATATCCGTTGCGCTTTTGAGCGGCGGCGTGTCCCTGCCGATCGACGGACCATTGCCGCCGACGCTGGACGTCGTGAAGAACTCGGGCTCGATCGCCGCGAAGTCCTTCTCTTCGAGCATCCGCTGCATCAGCACGGAGCCCACCATGCCACGCCAACCGACGAAACCAACACGCATTTTCATCACCTGTTGTCCGCCCCGCACCTCCCTTGGCGTCCCCGCCGCTCGCGGGGACCCCGGCGGTGGCGACTTCGACCCGCTCAGGTCGTGTTGATCGTCGTGATTTTTTTGGTGCCGGCGAAGCCGCCGCAGGCGGCCGCCGACGTGCGCGTCCGGTCCGCCGCGAGAAACGGAAGAAAACGAGCGGGCAAGGCGGCGAGGCGTTGCATGCGAAAGAATGTTATCACGGGCGCAGTCAGCCGAGCGCCGCTACCACGGCGTCGCCCATCGCTCGGGTTCCGACCGCCCTTTCACCGGGCAGCGCGATGTCGGCGGTTCGCAACCCTTGCGCGAGCACGGCGCGCACCGCCGCTTCGATCCGGCCGGCGACATCGGCGCGGGCAAACGTGTAGCGAAACATCATCGCCAGCGAAAGAATGGTCGCCAGCGGATTCGCCTTGTCCTGGCCGGCGATGTCGGGCGCCGAGCCGTGAATCGGCTCGTAGAGTCCCTTCTGGTTCGCGTCGAGCGAGGCCGACGGCAGCATGCCGATCGACCCGGCAAGCATCGAGGCCTCGTCGGACAGGATGTCGCCGAAGAGGTTTCCGGTGACGATGACGTCGAATTGCTTCGGGTTGCGAACCAGCTGCATCGCGGCGTTGTCGACGTACATGTGCGAAAGCGCGACCTCGGGATAATCCTGCGCCATCGCGCTGACCACTTCACGCCAGAGGATCGACGTGTCCAGCACATTCGCCTTGTCGACGGAAGTAAGCTTCCTGCCGCGCTTTTTCGCCGTTTCGAAACCGACGCGAGCGATGCGGCGGATTTCCGACACGGCGTAGCGCATCGTGTCGTAGCCCTCGTCCTCGCCGGCAGCATTCCTGCGTCGGCCGCGCGGCTCGCCGAAATAGATGTCGCCGGTCAGCTCGCGGATGATCATCAGGTCGAGGCCCGCGACAAGTTCGGGCTTCAGCGCCGACGACGCCGCAAGTTCCGGATAGAGGAGCGCCGGGCGCAGGTTTGCGAACAGGCCGAGCGCCTTGCGGATGCGCAGAATCCCCTGCTCGGGCCGCAGTGCCCGCGGCAACGTGTCGTATTTCGGCCCGCCAACGGCGCCGAGCACAACCGCGTCCGCCGCCTGCGCGAGCTCGAGCGTCGCGTCGGGCAGCGGGTGCTTGGCCGCATCGTAGCCGGCGCCCCCGATCGGCGCGGTTTCGGTCTCGATCGGCAGGCCGGCGCGGCGCAACGACGCCAGCACCTTGACGGCTTCACCGACGATTTCGGGGCCGATGCCGTCACCGGGGAGGATCGCGATCTTCATGGGGAAATGCAGCCGGCGCCGGGATCGCACAGATCGACGGAAGCAGTCTCGCTCCGTCTATCCGCTGGACTCGGTGCCTTGCGCGCTCCCGGGAATGGACGGGGCCGGGCCCGACGATCAGCGCAGCCAGGGCTGCGCGGCGTGCCGCTTCGCTTCGAATGCGCGAATTTCATCAGCATGCTGCAATGTGAGGCCGATATCGTCGAGGCCGTTGAGCAGGCAGTGTTTGCGGAAGGGCTCGACGTCGAAAGCGAACGCTATCGATCCGTCGGCGCTCGTACCCGACTCCCGCTCGAGGTCGATGGTGAGTGTAAATCCCGGGAACGCCTTCACCGCATCGAACAGCCGGTCGACCTGCGATTCCGGCAGAACGATCGGCAGAAGGCCGTTCTTGAAGCAGTTGTTGAAGAAGATGTCGGCATACGACGGCGCGATCAGCGCGCGGAACCCGTAGTTTTCGAGCGCCCAGGGCGCGTGTTCGCGCGAGCTTCCGCAGCCGAAATTCCGGCGCGCAAGAAGAATCTGTGCGCCCCGATACCGCGGCTCGTTTAGGACGAAATCCGGATTGAGCGGCCGTGAGGCATTGTCGCGCCCCGGCTCGCCGCGGTCGAGATAGCGCCATGCGTCGAAGAGGTTCGGGCCGAAGCCGGAGCGCTTGATCGATTTCAGGAACTGTTTGGGGATGATCGCGTCGGTGTCGACGTTGGCACGGTCGAGCGGCGCGACCAGCCCCGTGAGGATGCGGAACGGCTCCATCACAGGGTCCTCGCCGGATAGACCGCCCGGTACATGGAGCCGCCGCCGGCGTTGGGGTCCTTTTCGAGGGCCTTGTACGTGCCTTCGGTCTCAGCGCATCCTGACGCCGCGACGACAAAGGCGGCAAGCGCGAGCAGCGCCACGAGGTTGTTCGGCATGGCAGCGTCACCTGCTAACGGCGTGCAGCGTCCGGCGCCGTCCGGGGGCGGGCTCGTCAGGACGCGAAGCGATTCCATCAATACGTCTTGGCCTTGTCGGCCGCTTTCTCGACCGCGCCGCCGGCGGCCTTCACGTCCGCGCCGGCTCCGGCGACCGTGTTGCAGGCGGTGACGCCCAGTACGAGGCCGGCGAACGCGAGCAATGCAGCGATCCGTTTCATGAGCATCATGGTATTTCCTTCGGTGACTACACGAGTCGACGCACGTCGACGAAATGTCCGGCGATGGCGGCGG
>JAAFGU010000407.1 GCA_010365205.1 Aromatoleum sp.
CACCAGCGCGCGAGCGTCGCAACCGCGCGCGACAAGCGCTTCGATCAGCAGCCGTCCGATGTAGCCGGTGCCGCCGGTGACGAATACGGGATCGACGTAGATCCCGAGCGTCATGCCGTCCTCGCGCAGCGCGGGGGCGTCGCATCGACGAGGCGGAGCGCGGCCACTCCTAATTTCGTTCGGCCTTGTTGCCATGCGGAAACGGCGCGGAAGGAACGGGCACTCCGAGAAATGCACAGATCTTTTCCCAGCCGTCGCCCGCCGTTATGTCCATCACCAGCAGCCGTTCGGGCGGAATATCGACCACCACGCGTTCGTTGTGTTCGACATAGCGCTTCTTGTACAGGAACTCGCGGGCGACCGGCGAACCGAAGACCAGGTTGCGTATCTGCTCGCGAAGAACTTCGCCGGCGATCACGGCGGGCGATAACGCGCCGGGGCGCGTCCGTGCCAACTCGCGCAGCATGGACGCGTCGCGATACGGCGCGCGCGTGTTGAAATGGTATTCGATGCTCTTCCACCAGGCGTCGACTTCGCGCAGCGTGAGAATCGCCTTCGCTTCGGGATAGGCCGCGAGCAGTTCGCGATAGAAGAACGCCGTCGGGATATCGGACACCGCGTCGACGTCGTCGTAGCGGCGAAAATCGGGGCGCGGATTCGATCCGTCGAGAACGTCGTTGAGCCGCTTCCGGTCCCAATGAAGGCTGCTATACCCGAGCAATTGCAGCGCGTCGTGCAACGACACGGTGCCGGTCTTGCTCAAGCCGACGCAAAGTATCTTGATTTTGCCAACTCCCGCGGCCGCGAATGCAGCGCCCGGTGGGACTATACCAACCGGGCCGCTGCCGGTCGCGTCAAGCGGTCAATGCCAGCATTTCGCGCAGATTCCGGAGCAGCTCGTCTTCCTGGAACGGCTTGCCGAAATACAGATCGATGCCGAGTTCCCGCGCGCGGTTGCGGTGCTTATCCGCGGTACGCGAAGTGATCATGATGATCGGAATGTGCGCGGTCTTCGGGTCGCTCTTCATCGTCTTGGTGAACTCGAAACCATCCATTCGCGGCATCTCGATGTCGAGCAGAATCGCGTCGGGCGTCTGCTCGGTGAGGACGTGCAATGCATCCATGCCGTCCTTGGCGGTGATCACCTGGAAGCCGGCGCGGACCAGCAGCCGGCTCGTGATCTTGCGCACGGTGAGCGAGTCGTCGACGATCATCACCAGCGGCGGTCCGGCCTGCGCGGCGGCGGCCGCGGCGAAGCCAGGCATGTGGGGCGCCATGCGTTCGCCGGCGTTCGGGTCGAACTCCGGCGCGACGGTGCGCTGCGCGAGCGCCACCGGATTGATGATCAGCACGATTTCGCCGTTGCCGAGCACGGTCGCACCGGCAATGCCGGACACTCGGGCCAGCTGGGGCCCGATGTTCTTGACCACGACTTCCTGGTTGCCGACAATTTCGTCGACGTGGATCGCCGCATGGCTCTGGCCCGAACGAAGCAGGAGCACCGGGTTGTAGCGCGTGGTCTCCGGGCTGCGCCCCGTGTCGCCCAGAAGCCGCGGCAGGTAGTGGAACGGGTACTGCCGTCCCTGCCAGTCCACATGGCGACTGACGTACAGCCTGATGAGTGCTTCGGCCTTGATCTGCTGCACCTGCTCGACCATCGGCGCCGGCAACGCCCACAGCCGGCCGCCCGCGCGCACCAGAACCGCCTGCGCGACCGCCAGTGTCAGCGGCAGGAATATCAGGAATGCCGTGCCCTTGCCGGGCGTCGTCGACACTTCGACGCGCCCGCCCAGCGCCGCGATCTCGGAGCGTACGACGTCCATCCCGATGCCGCGGCCCGAGACCTGCGTCACGCGCGTTGCCGTGGTAAACCCGGCCACAAAGATGAATTCGATCAGTTGCGCCGGCGTCGGCTGCGCGTCGGCGCTGATCCGTCCCTGGGCGACGGCCTTTTCGCGGATCTGCTCGAGGTTGAGGCCGGCGCCGTCGTCGGCGATTTCGATCGCGATTTCGTTGCCCACCTGCCGCACCGTCAGCGTGACTTCGCCGGTTTCGGATTTGCCGGCGCGCGCGCGCGCCGCGGCGGGCTCGATGCCGTGGTCGAGCGCATTGCGCAGCAGATGCTCCAGCGGACCGACGAGCTTTTCCAGCACGGAGCGGTCGAGTTCGGTCTGCGCGCCGCGAATCTCGAGGTTGGCGCGCTTGCCGAGTTCGCGCGCCGTGGCGCGGAGAATCCGGTACAACCGTTCGGACAGGCTGCCGAACGGCACCGTCCGGATCGAGAACAGCTGCTGCTGCACCTCGCGCGACAGCCGCGCCTGCGCCACCAGCGCCGCGTCGGCATCGTCGAGATTCTTGAGCAGCGATTGCTGCACCGTCGAGACGTCGTTGACGCCTTCGGCCAACGATCGCGTGAGCTCCTGGAAGCGCGTGTAGCGGTCGAACTCGAGCGGATCGAAGCCCTCGGCCTCGCCGCCGGCCAGCGACATCCGCGACTGGATCTGCGACTCGCCCTGGATCTCGATCTCGCGCACCTGCGTGCGCAGCCGGATGACGCTGCCCGTCAGTTCGAGCAGATTCGCCTTCAGCAAGCGCAGTTCGCCCTCGACGCGGGAACGCGCAATCGCCACTTCGCCCGCTTCGTTGACGATGCGGTCTATCATGTCGGCGCGCACGCGCAGCATCGCGCGAGCGCCTGCCTCGGACTCGATCGTCTCGGCATGCGACG
>JAAFGU010000408.1 GCA_010365205.1 Aromatoleum sp.
TCGATACCCAGAGATTATCGCCCGAGGTGATCGGGTAATTGAGGCCGATCGCTGCCCAGTCGGTCGAGCCACTTTCAGGCGAAAGATAGAGTTGGCCGGCAAATTCGGCGATGCGTCCGACGCGCCCCGGCAGATCCTCGTCCGCTGCTCGCGCGGCGCCGGGCGCGGCAGCGAGCAGCAGCGCCGCCACCCAGATGACGGCCCAATGCGCGCGAACAACTGCCGGGTCACCCGTGCTGCCGCGGCACCACCTGACGTTGAACTCGAACATGGCGAACCTCCCGGGCATGACGGCAACAACGCCGGATGCCGCAGCTACGTTGACCCGGTGCAGGATCTTCGATCCGCCGCTGCCGAAGATTCACTTGTTTCTTATTGCATTAGAATAGACGGCAGCGGCATTTTTCACTTCATTTCCGCCCCGAAGCGTTGCGCCAGGAGCCACCCCCATGCGGAACATGTACCGTTGTCTCATCGCCGGCGCCATCGCACTGGCCCTTTCGACGCCTGCCGCTGCCCAGTTTTCCAAGATTTATTTCTTCGGCGACAGCCTTAGCGACAACGGTTCGTTCAAGCCCGGACTGCCTCCGGGCACCGGCCTGTTCACGACCAATCCGGGTCCGATATGGGCCCAGGTCTTCGCCCAAATGTACGGATTCCCGGCAAGGCCCGCCAATCAGGGCGGCACCGACTATGCAGAAGGCGGCGCGCGCGTGACCCTTTTGCCCGGCGTTCCGGATTCGCCGCCGACCGGGACGGCCACGCCGGTGACGAATCAGATCAGCAATCTCCTGACCAGGGGAGCGCTCGACCCGAATGCGATCTACTCCGTATGGGTCGGCGCCGACGATTTGTTCACGCAGCTCGGCTTGGTTCAGGCCGGCCTCATATCGCAGGCGCAAGGTCAGACCAACCTGGCAACCGCGGCCGTCGAACTCGCCGGACAAGTCGCCCGGCTCCACGCCGCCGGCGCCCGGTACATCATCGTGTTCAACCTCCCCGATGTCGGCAAGACGCCGGACGGCCAAGGTTCCGGTCAGGCGGCGTCCCTTACGGCGCTGTCGTCGCTCTTCAACAACACGCTGACCGCCGCTCTGGACCGCACCGGCATCCTGGCGATCCGGCTCGACAGCTTCCGCCTGCTCAACGAAGTCATCGCGAACCCGGCCGCATACGGCTTCACCAACGCGACCGCGCCGGCGTGCGGAACAACGCCCGCATTCCTCTGCGCGGCCGCCAATCTGGTCACGCCCGATGCCGCGCAGACCTACGTGTTCGCCGACGGCGTCCATCCGACCACAGCCGCGCACAAGATCATCGCGCAGTACGCGGCGTCGGTGCTCGTGGCGCCTCAGCAGATGGCCGTGCTGGCCGAGGCCCCGCTCGCGGTCGAGCAGGCGAACTGGCGCACGCTGGACGGACGCATGATCTCCGGCATCAACGCGGCGCGCAGCCAGGGCAGGCTCGAAGCGTGGGCCGCGTACGACTATGGCAGTCCGGACTTCACGGGCGGCTACCAGAGCGGCGGCAGCAGCGTGAACACCGTCGCCGTCGGCGGCGACATCAAGCTATCGGACCGGATGCTGGCCGGCGTGCAGTTCGGCTACTCGGAGAACAAGGGCGACGTCGGCACGGCCGGTTACAGGCTCCGTGAGCCGATGCTGACCGCGTACGTCGGCTACGGCGAAGGTCCGTGGTACCTCGGCGGCACGTTGGGCGCGGGTGATCTCGACTACCGCACACATCGCGACATCACGCTCGGCGCGCTGACGCGTACCGAATCGGGCACCGCAAAGGGCTGGCATATGGTCGGTCGCGTGACGGGCGGCTACTGGTTCACGTTGGGCGACTGGGTGCATGGCCCGGCCCTGCGGCTGACGTATCAGGAAGCTCGCGTGCATGCCTTCCAGGAATTCGGCAGTTCGACTACCACGATGGCGTTCGGTCAGCAGGAGCGCAAGTCGCTGGTGACCAGCGCAGGCTGGCAGGCGTCGGGAAGGATCGGCGCGTTCCGGCCGTTTGGCCGCGCGTCGTGGGAATACGAAAGCAAGGATGACTCGCGCGAGGTCACCGCGAGCACCTATGGCATGGGCGGCAGCTTCAGCCTTCCGGCGTACAAGCCTGATACGAGCTACGCGCTGTTCAACCTCGGCGCGTCGACGGATTTCGGCAAGGTGACAGGTTATCTGACCGGCTCCGCGAGCGCCGGCAAGTCCGACGGCAATTATTACGGCATCACGCTGGGCGTGCGCGTGCCGCTGTAGCGCACGAAGTTCGGACAATGAGACGGGGCCGCCCGCGGGCGGCCCTTTGTCTTGCGACGCTCGCGCTCACGGCGCCGCGAGCGGACGGGCGCGCAGATGCGCAAGATAACGCAGTCCTTCGATCGCCCGCGGCCCGTACCACGAGGTCATTTCGCCGTCGATCAACTGAACGGGCTTGCCGGTGCTCGCCGCAAGCGCACACGCATCGCGCTCGCGAAACGCGAACGGTTCGGACGACAGCAGGATTCGATCGGCGGCGCGCCACACCGGATCGTCATCGTCCACGGCCGGATAGCGCGCCCCCGACGCCGGCGCGATCGTTTCCCACCCGGCGCGACCCAGCGTCGACGCGATGTAGGTGTCGTGGGCGACGGTCATCCACGGCTTGCGCCAGATGAGATAGAGGACGCGCTCGCGAGGGATGACGCGGGCCGCCGCGTCGAGATCGGCG
>JAAFGU010000020.1 GCA_010365205.1 Aromatoleum sp.
CGGCGTCGCCGGCGCTGGCGCCGCTGGTCGCGTTCCTCGCCGAGCCCGGGCGCGGCCTTATCCGGTAGCGCCGGCAACCCGATCACGATGGGCAACGCACTCATCCCCTCGCGCGCCATCACGATCGGGATCGTTGCCGGCGAGGCGTCCGGCGACGCCCTGGCGGCGACGCTGATTCATGCGGTGCGCGCGCGCCTGCCGCAGGCACGCTTCGTCGGCATCGCCGGGCCGCGGATGCAGGCCGCGGGCTGCGAGACCTGGTATCCGCTGGAGACGCTGTCGATCCACGGCTTCGTCGAGGTGATCGCGCGGCTGCCCGAACTCGTGGCGATACGCCGCGCGCTGGCGGCGCGCCTTGCCGCAGAGCCGGTATCGCTGTTCATCGGCGTTGACGCGCCGGACTTCAATCTGGGACTCGAGGCGAAACTGAAGCGCCGCGGTGTGCGCACGATGCACTTCGTCAGCCCGTCGGTCTGGGCGTGGCGGCCGGAACGCGTGCGCAGGATCGGCCGCTCGGTCCACCGGATGCTGGCGCTGTTCCCGTTCGAGCCGCCGATTTACGAGGCGGCCGGCGTACCCGTCACGTTCGTCGGTCACCCGCTGGCGCAGCAGGCCGCAGCGCCCGGCTCGCGGCGCGAGGCGCGCGAACAACTGAAGCTGACGCTGACGCAGCCGGTGTTCGCGCTGCTGCCCGGAAGCCGTGCGTCCGAACTCGACATGCACGGCGATCTGGTGCTGCAAACTGCCTCCGCACTGCATGCGGCGCGCCCCGACGCCCGATTCCTCGTCCCGCTCGCGACGCGGCCGACGCGCGACCGGTTCGAGGCGGCGCTCTACCGGCTGGGACTCGACAAGTTGCCGCTGACGCTGCTGTACGGCCACGCCACCGACGCGATGCGGGCGGCAGACGTCGCGCTGGTCGCCTCCGGCACCGCGACGCTCGAAGCCGCGCTTTCCCGCTGCCCGCACGTTATCTTCTACCGGGTGAACGCAATGACGGCGCGCATCGTTCGGCGCAAGCTGCTGCTGCCATGGGTCGGATTGCCGAACGTGCTCGCCGGCCGCTTCGTCGTTCCGGAACTGCTGCAGGAGGACGCCACCGTCGACAACCTTGCGCAGGCGGCGTTGAATCTCTACGACGACACGGTGACGCGGCGCCGGCTCGAAGCGCTGTTCGCGCGTTTTGCCGAGTCCTTGCGCGCCGACACCGGCACGCTGGCGGGCACGGCCGTCGTGCAGGAATTGCGCGCGGCAGGAGTCGCCGTATGAACGTCGCGCCGGCGCTGATCGTGGGCATCGACGAAGCGGGGCGCGGGCCGCTCGCCGGTCCGGTGTACGCCGCCGCCGTCATTTTCCATCCGGCGCGCCCGATCGACGGCTTGCGCGACTCCAAGCTCCTCACCGCGGCCGCGCGCGAACGACTGGCTGCCGACATCCGCACGCGCTCGCTCGCCTGGTGCGTCGCATCGGCCGACGTCGACGAGATCGATACGCTGAATATCCTGCAGGCGACGCTGCTTGCGATGCGGCGCGCCGTCGAAGGCTTGGCCGTGGCGCCGTCGGAGGCGCTGGTCGACGGCAACCGCTGTCCTGCGCTGCCGTGCCGCGCGCGCGCGATCGTCAAGGGCGATCGCGACGTTGCGGTGATCTCGGCGGCGTCGATTCTCGCCAAGACGGCGCGCGACGCGTTGCTGATCGAGCTCGATCGAACGTTCCCCGGCTACGGCTTCGCCCGGAACAAAGGCTACGGGACCCCCGAGCATCTGGCGGCGCTCGAGCGCCTCGGGCCCTGCGCGGTTCATCGGCGGAGCTTCGCGCCGGTCGCGCATTCGGCGTTCGCGTTCGCCTTCTGAGAGCACGCGCGCGAAGACGCGTGCACGGGCGCTTTGCTTCGCCGCGTTCGGCCCCATCGTCGGCTGGCGGGGTCGGGCGATCCCGAGGCTCGAAAGCAGGGTGCACGCAGCGACATCGAGGCCGACCGTGCCGCACTCGCCGATGCGTGCCTCGCCCTTGCCGGCGCCTCGGTGCCTGAAGGACGGCGAACTCAGGAACGGCCGAGTTCGTTCCAGTACTCGTAGTGCATCGTGTTGACGTGCGACACCCGGTATTCGACCGGAACCTCGTTGTAGGTCAGCGCAACGCGCCGGATCTGCAACAGCGGAGCATTCTTCTCGAGGTCGAGCAGCGCCGCGCTGTCGGCGTCGGCCAGCGTCGCGCTCAACCGCTCGCTGGTGCGCACGACCGAAATTCCGAACGCTTCCTGATAGAGGTTGTAGATCGTCGACGGTCGTTCGCGGAACTGCTTTTCATCGAGGCCGGGAAAGCGGGCGGCGGGCAGCACGATGTCGTCGACGATCACCGGGGTGCCGCCCAGGCGCAGCAGGTTGCGGATGCGGAATACCGCGTCGCCGATCTCGACGCCGAGCCTGTCGGCGGCGACGCGGTCGGCTTTTCCCTTCGCAAATTGTTGCAGACGGACGTCAGGGTATTCCTTCGGCCCTTCCTCCGCCACAACGTGGAAAAAGTAGAAGAGCAAACGGTCGCGGTTGTGGGTCGCTACGAACGTGCCGCGGCCCTGCTGGCGGATCAGGATGTTTTCGCCGACGAGTTCGTCTATCGCCTTGCGCACGGTGCCGATGCTGATGCCGAAACGCTCGGACAGCCGGCGCTCGGCCGGGATGGCCTCCCCGGGTTTCCACTCGCCGCGGGTCAGAAGCTCCATCATCTGCCGCTTGACGTCCTTGTACAGCGGACCGGACAGCCGGACCCCGGGCGAGGTGGAATCGGTCGATGCGTCGGACATGGCGTTGGGCGCGCCCCTCGGCAAACGGGCCTCTGGGACGGCGCGCGACCGAGTGTAGCTAACCCATCCAAGTGATGCAAATCATCCAAGTCATCTAGATGATCTAGTTGACTTGGCGGTAAGGCGGGGCTAGCATCGTCTCGATGGCCGATGGCCGATGGCCGATGGCCGATGGCCGTCGCCGAGACGCGCCCGCGCCGTCACACCCCGCACGAAAAAAGGAGTTCCGATGATTCACTGCGTTTTGCACGATCCGCAGGATTCGGTCGCGGTCGTGGTTGTCGAAGGCGTCAAGGCCGGAACCCGACTAACCGGCCTTATCCTCGACGAGGACCGGACGATCACGCTGCCCTGTGTGCAGGACATTCCGCTCGGCCACAAGGTTGCCCTGAAGGACATGGCCGCCGGTGACACCGTCATCAAATACGGGACCGACATCGGCCGCGTGGTGCAGCCGATCCGCAAGGGCGAGCATGCGCATGTCCACAACATTAAAACGAAACGGTGGTGATCAGCTTCGCATTCGGGCGTGATGCTTCGTTGTTCGCACCGCTGCGCTGCTCACGTATGTCCATATACGTTCCGCTGCTCGCGGTACTCAAGCCTCGCCTGACGCCCGACCGCTCGCCGCTCGGCGGCGGCGTCTTCGGGCGTGATGCTTCGTTGCGCACCCGGCTGCGGTGCGCACGTAGGTTGGGCGACGATCCGCTCCTCGCCGGGCGCGCGCCTCGCCTGACGCCCGAATACTTGCCGCTCCCCTGCGGCGACCACTGAGAGACCTACATGCAAACGACCTTCCTGGGTTACCGCCGCGAGAACGGCCGCGTCGGCGTCCGCAACCACGTGATCATCCTTCCCGTCGACGACCTGTCGAACGCCGCGTGCGAGGCGGTCGCGCACAATATCAAGGGCACGCTGGCGATTCCGCACCCGTACGGGCGGCTGCAGTTCGGCGCGGACCTCGACCTTCATTTCCGCACGCTGATCGGCACCGGCGCCAACCCGAACGTCGCGGCGGTCATCGTCATCGGCATCGAGGAGCAGTGGACGAAAAAAGTCGTCGACGGCATCGCCGCGACCGGCAAGCCGGTGACCGGTTTCGGCATCGAGCTTCATGGCGATCACGACACGATCATGCGCGCGTCGAAGGCGGCCAGGGAATACCTGCAGTGGGCGAGCGAAGGGCACCGCGTCGAGTGCGCGCTCGCTGAGCTGTGGGTGTCGTGCAAGTGCGGCGAGTCCGACACGACGTCGGGCTGCGGCAGCAATCCGACCGTCGGCGACGCCTTCGACAAGCTCTACGCTGCGGGCTGCACGCTGGTGTTCGGCGAGACGACCGAGCTGACCGGCGGCGAGCAGATCGTCGCGGCGCGCTGCCGCGACGAACGGGTCCGGGCCGACTTCATGCGGATGTTCGACCGCTACCAGGAAGTCATCAACCGGCACAAGACGAGCGACCTGTCCGACTCGCAGCCGACCAAGGGCAACATCGCCGGCGGTCTGACGACGATCGAGGAAAAGGCGCTCGGCAACATCCAGAAGATCGGCCGGAAGTGCGTCGTCGACGGCGTGCTCGACAAGGCGGAGGCGCCGACCGGCCCCGGACTGTGGTTCATGGACAGCTCGTCGGCGGCGGCCGAAATGGTGACGCTGTGCGCGGCGGCCGGATACGTCGTCCATTTCTTTCCGACCGGTCAGGGCAACGTCATCGGCAATCCGATTTTGCCGGTGATCAAGATCTGCGCGAACCCGCGCACGGTCCGCACGATGAGCGAGCATGTCGACGTCGATACCTCCGGCCTGCTGCAGCGCGAGATCACGATGAGCGAAGCCGGCGACAAGCTGCTCGACATGATGTTCCGGACCGCGAACGGCCGGCTGACGGCGGCCGAGGCGCTCGGGCACCGCGAGTTCGTGTTGACGCGGCTCTACGAGAGCGCGTGACGGCGAATCGCGCTGCGCCACGGGCGCGGCGGATCCCGCGCGCCAACCGCTGCCGCGGAACAGGGTGATCCGGCCCGGACGCAGCGAATAGCGCCCATGCGTCGCGCCGGCCATACGCGCGCGGCCTATACTTGGGGCCTGTTAGCCCTAGTCCCCGGCGGCGCAACGCCGCCGCGCCGCGGCCTCTATAATTCGCGTCTCGCCTGCCCTCGGAGGACACGCCATGCCCTGGTTGCTCATGCGCGCCGCGCTCGCGCTTACGATGATGCTGACCGCGATGGCAGCCGGCGCCGAGCTCGGCGAGATCAAGGTCGCCCAGCAATACGGGATCAGCTACCTGCCGCTGATGATCATGGAGGATCAGAAGCTGATCGAGAAGCACGCGAAGACGGCCGGGCTCGACATTACGGTCGGCTGGGCGAAATTTGCCGGCGGCAACGTCATGAACGATGCGCTGCTGTCGAACAGCCTGCAATTTGCATCGGGAGGCGTCGGCCCGCTGGTCACGCTGTGGGCGCGCACCAAAGGTAATCTCGACGTCAAGGCGGTCTCGGCGATGAACTCGATGCCGCTGTACCTCAATACCCGCAATCCGAACGTGAAGTCGATCAGGGATTTCACCGACAAGGACCGGATCGCGCTGCCGGCAGTCAAGGTGTCGATCCAGGCCGTCACGCTGCAGATGGCGGCCGAGAAGGCGTACGGCGAGGGGCAACAGAACCGCCTCGACCCGCTGACGGTGTCGATGTCGCACCCGGATGCGCAGACCGCCCTGCTGTCCGGCGCTTCCGAGATCGACGCGCACTTCAGCTCGCCGCCGTTTCAGTACCAGCAGCTCGAGAAGCCCGGCATCCACACGGTGCTCAATTCGTACGACGTGCTGGGCGGCCCCGCAACGTTCAACCTGGTCTGGACCACGTCGAAGTTCCGCGCGGAAAACCCGAAGATCTACGACGCGTTCGTCAAGGCGCTCGACGAGGCGACCGCGATCATCAACCGCGACAAGAAGGCCGCGGCGGAGACCTATCTGCGACTGTCGCGGGACAAGGACACGGTGTCGGCCATCCTGGCGATGCTGAACGACCCGGCGATCGTCTACACGACGACGCCGCAGAACGTGACCAAGTACGTCGATTTCATGCTGAAGATCGGCTCGATCAAGGTCAAGCCCGATTCGTGGAAGGACCTTTTCTTCCCGAACGTGCACACGCTTCCCGGCAGCTGAGGCCGTGCCGCCGTTGCCCGATCTGGACGCGATCCGCGCGGCGCACGCGCGAATTGCGCCGCATGTCCATCGTACGCCGGTGCTCACGTGCCGCTCGATCGATGCAGAGACCGGCGCGAGGCTCTACTTCAAGTGCGAGAATTTGCAGAAGGTCGGTGCGTTCAAGGCGCGCGGGGCGACGAACGCGGTCTTCTCGCTGACGGAGGCCGAGGCACGGCACGGCGTCGTCACCCACTCGTCCGGCAATCACGGCGCGGCGCTTGCGTACGCCGCGGCGCGCCGCGGCATTCCCGTCTGGGTGGTGATGCCGGACAACGCGCCGAAAGTGAAACAGGACAACGTACGCCGTTTTGGCGCGACGATCCGCTTTTGCGCGCCGACGGTGGCGGCGCGCGAGGCGGCGTGTGCCGACATCGAGCGCGAGACCGGCGCGGCGCTGATCCATCCTTTCGACGATGAACGCGTGATTGCCGGACAGGGCACGGCGGTGGTCGAGTTGCTCGACGACGCGCCGGATCTCGACGTCGTCATCGCGCCGGTCGGGGGCGGCGGGCTGCTGTCCGGCACGGCGATCGCGGCGAAGGCATTGCGGAGCGCCGTTCGCGTATTCGGCGCGGAACCGGCCAACGCCGACGACGCCGCCCGCAGCTTCGTGTCGGGGCGCGTCGAACCATTGCCGAGCACGACGACGATTGCTGACGGACTGCGCACGACGCTGTCGGCGCGCACACTCGCCGCGATCCGCGCGCACGTCGACGCGATCGGCACGGCGCGCGAGGCGGCGATTGTCCGCGCGATGCGAATGACCTGGGAACGGATGAAGATCGTCATCGAACCCTCCTCTGCCGTGCCGCTCGCGTGCCTGCTCGAGCGCACGCTCGAAGCGTCCGGGGCCAGGATCGGCATCATTCTGACCGGCGGCAACGTCGATCTCGACCGGCTGCCCTGGCAGGTCTGAGCGCGCGGCGATGACCGGCCCCTTGCTCGCCGTTCGCGGCGTCACGCTTCAGTACAAGACGAAGGACCACCTCGTCACCGCCACCTATCGTGTGGATTTCGAGGTGTTCCGCTCTGACCGCTTCATCCTGCTCGGTCCTTCCGGTTGCGGCAAGTCGACATTGCTCAAAGCGGTCGGCGGCTATCTCGCGCCTGTCGAGGGCGAGATCCGGTTGAAGGGCGAACTGGTGGTGAGACCCGGTCCCGACCGGATGATGGTGTTTCAGGAATTCGATCAGCTGCTGCCGTGGAAGACGGTTCGCGAGAACGTGCTATTTCCGCTGCTGGCGAGCGGCAAACTGTCGGGGCGCGCGGCCGAGGAGAAGGCGACCGACGCGATCGCGAAGGTCAACCTGATCAAGTTCGCCGGCAGCCTTCCGCACACGCTGTCCGGCGGGATGAAGCAGCGTGTCGCCATCGCCCGCGGCTTGGCGATGGAACCCGACATCCTGCTGATGGACGAGCCATTCGCGGCGCTGGACGCACTGACGCGACGCAAGATGCAGGACGAACTGCTGCAGCTGTGGGACGACACGCGATTCACCGTGCTGTTCGTCACGCATTCGATTCCCGAAGCGATCAAGATCGGCAGCCGGATCCTGCTGCTGTCCCCGCACCCGGGCCAGGTGAAGGCCGAGTTGAACAGCCTGCCGCGCGACGCCGCCGCGACCGACCCGGAAGGCTTGCTGGCGCTGGAGAAGAAAATTCACGCGATGCTGTTCGCCGATGTCGTCGAGGAACAGGAGCCACACCATGATTGAATCGCCCGCCGCCCGCCCCGAAATATTTCATCTGCCCGTCGCTTCGTCGGCGTTCGGCGTCGTCCTGAAACCGCTGTCGGCATGGGAGCGGATCGCCAATGTCGGCGCCGCACGCAAGCTCGCCATACTCGTCGCACTGGCGTTGATCTGGGAACTCTACGCGCGGTGGCTCGACAATCCGCTGCTGGTGCCGACGTTCGGCGCGACGGTGCATGCGTTCGCCGACGCGATTGAAAGCGGCGAGCTCCCGCAAAAGGCATGGACGTCGCTCAAGGTCCTGCTGGCCGGCTATACCATCGGGATCCTCTGCGCGGCGGTGCTGACGATCGTCGCGATCACGACGCGCGTCGGCACCGATCTCCTCGAGCTCCTCACGTCGATGTTCAATCCGCTGCCGGCGATCGCACTGCTGCCGCTGGCGCTGATCTGGTTCGGACTGGGCTACGGCAGCATCATTTTCGTCATCATTCATTCGGTGCTGTGGGCGGTGACGCTGAACACCCATTCCGGCTTCCTGTCGGTGTCGAGCACGATGCGGATGGTCGGGCGCAACTACGGGCTGTCCGGCCTGCGCTACGTCGGCAGCATCCTCATTCCGGCGGCGTTCCCAAGCATCCTCACCGGCCTCAAGATCGGCTGGGCGTTCGCGTGGCGCACGTTGATCGCCGCTGAACTCGTGTTCGGCGTTTCCTCGGGGTCAGGCGGACTCGGCTGGTTCATATACGAGAACAAGAACCAGCTGGAGATTCCCGCCGTGTTCGCTGGATTGTTCACCGTCATCCTGATCGGACTAGTCGTCGAGAATGTCGTGTTCCGGACGATCGAAACCCGTACCGTTCGCAAGTGGGGCATGCAGCATTAGTCACCAGGGAGTATTCGCTTGGCAACGCACCTTCCGACAACGCCGTACCCGCGTTTCCACCTCGCGTTCCCCGTCACCGACCTGGCCGCGGCTCGCCGTTTCTACGGCGAATTCCTGGGTTGCGCCGAAGGCCGCGCATCCGACGACTGGGTGGACTTCGATTTTCATGGCCATCAGATCGTCGCGCACAAGGTCGCGTCGGCGCAGATGGCGGACGCCGCGAGCCTTGTCGATGGCGATCAGGTCCCGGTCCGTCATTTCGGCGTGATTCTCGACCTTCCGTCGTGGGAGGCGCTGGCAGCGAAACTCGCCGCCGCCGGCACCCGGTTCATCATCGACCCGCGCGTGCGCTTCAAGAACATGCCCGGCGAGCAGGCGACGATGTTTTTCCTCGATCCGTTCGGCAACGCGCTCGAATTCAAGGCATTCGGCGATCCCGACCTTCTGTTCGCGAAAAACGCTTAGACGCATGCGCGTACTGATCACCGAATTCATGGACGAGGCCGCAGTCGCGAGTCTCGCCGCCCGCTACGCCACGCATTACGACAAGGATCTCGTCGATCGCCGCGACGAGCTCATTGCGGCGATCGACGCCGCCGATGCGCTGATCGTGCGCAACCGGACGCAGGTGGACGCGGAACTCCTTGCGGCGGCCCCGAAGCTCAGCGTCGTCGGGCGGCTAGGCGTGGGGCTCGACAACATCGACGTCGACGCGTGCCGGGCGCGGGGCATCGAAGTGATACCGGCAACGGGGGCGAACGCGTTGGCCGTCGCCGAGTACGTGATCGGCAGCGCAATGCTGTTGCTGCGCGGTGCCTACCAATCAACGCCCGCCGTCGCCGAGGGCAAGTGGCCGCGCGGCCCGCTGTCGAACGGCCGCGAAATCGCAGGCAAGACACTTGGCGTCGTCGGCTTCGGCGGCATCGGGCGCCTGGCGGCGCAACTCGCACGCGGGCTGTCGATGCGCGTCATCGGATACGACCCCCGGTTGCCCGCGTCGTCTCCGCTGTGGGCCGACGAGAGCGCCGTCCCGCGGACGCTGGCCGAGGTGCTGGCCGAGGCCGATGTGATCACCTTGCACGTTCCGCTGACGCCGACCACGCGAAACCTGATTGACGCGGCGCGCCTCTCGACGATGAAACGCGACGCGATCCTGATCAATACGGCTCGCGGCGGCGTTGTCGACGAGGCCGCACTCGCCGCGGCGTTGAAATCCGGCGCGCTGGGCGGAGCGGCGCTCGACGTCTTCGATCGGGAGCCGCTCCCGGCCGGCTCGCCACTCGCCGGGTGCCCGAACCTCCTGCTGACCCCGCACATCGCAGGCGTCTCGCGCGAAGCCAATGCCCGGGTGTCGACGATGATCGCCGACCGCGTCGCGGCGCATCTTTCAGGTCATTAGGAGCACGACGATGCCGCGCTTCACACTGGGCGAATTGCGCACGGTCGCGACACGCGCACTCGCCAATGCGGGCGCGAACGCGGAGATGGCGGAAGCCACCGCTCGCGCGCTCGTTCGCGCCGACGCACAGGGACTTCCGTCACATGGCGTCTCACGCGTGCTGCAATACACAACCCATCTCAAGAACGGGCGGGTCGATGGCACGGCGGTGCCGCGCGTCGTACGCGCCAAGGGCGGCGCGGTTCTGGTCGATGCGGGCTCCGGGCTCGCCTTTCCCGCCTGTGCGCTCGCGGTGACCGCAGCGATCGCCCGAGCGCGCGTGTTCGGCGTCGCATTTGCGGCCGTCACCAACAGTCATCATTTCGGCGTCGCGGCGTATCACCTGGAACCGGTCGGCGCGGCCGGCATGGTCGGATTGGCGCTCGGCAACTCGCCGTCTGCGATGCCGGTGGCGGGGGGAAAGCGGCCGCTGCTTGGCACCAATCCGATCGCCGCAGTGTTCCCGCGCAGGAACGCGGCGCCGCTGACGATCGACCTGTCGTTGTCCGAAGTCGCGCGCGGCAAGCTGATGATCGCGGCGAAGGAGGGCAAGGCGATCCCCGCCGGCTGGGCGCTCGACCGCGACGGCAACCCGACCACCGACCCGAAGGCCGGCCTCGACGGCTCGATGCTGCCAATGGGGGGCACCAAGGGTGCGATGCTGGCGCTGATCGTCGAGCTCCTTGTCACCACGCTGACTGGCGCGGCGATCGGCTTCGAGGCGAGTTCGTTTTTCGTCGACGACGGCAATCGCCCGCGGCTCGGGCAGGCATTCCTCGTCGTCGATCCCGACGCGCTTGCCGGACGGGACGTTTATCTCGCGCGGGCCGAAGCACTGATCGCCGAAATGACCAAGGACGCGGGCGTTCGACTACCCGGGTACCGGCGGCATGCCCTTGCCGCCAAGGCGGTGGAGGAGGGCGTCGAGATTCCGCTTGCGCTCGCGGATCAGCTCGCGCGGCTCGCTGGGTAGAGGCGGCGTCGGCCGGACGCCTGATCAAGGATGTCTTTGGAGAGTGCCCCAGGCTGCCCCGATCCCTAAAACCGGGAAACGATAGGGCGCCACGTGGGCGGCGTGGAAAATGGTCGGGAAATAGAAAAAAACCGCCGATCTCACCTAGAGAAGGGCGGCTTTTGTCGACGTGCTACCAAACAAAGTCGGATGCGGAACAGTTCTGCTTAAGCTCGCCTCCGATCTATGTGCCGCAAGCCAAGGTCAGTTGAGCCGGCGACGCCGGACAAACCCTAGGCCAACCAGAGCGGCACCGACAAGCAGAAGTGAGGCAGGTTCCGGCACCTGCCTAGGCACCTGCGTAACGGCCTTGTCGAGCCGACTGAGCGTGGCGATCCCCGTCGATCCGGCCGCTACGTCGGTCGTTAGATCGTCGAAGATCCATACGCTGTTGTAGTGGGCGTTGCCAAAGAACGCCGTGTCGGGAAACGAAAAGCCGTTACCTGACATAAAAGTTGCCGTCAAGATGGGAATGGTGCACGCCGCGTCTGCGCAGACTTCCAGCAAATCTCCCACCACGCCGGTACCCGATGCAAAAGCATTGCTGGTCAGGAAGAAGTCGGCGATCCTGAACGATCCGTCAGTGGTTGACACATGAAAGCCGAGGAGAACGTCGTTGCTGCCGGGCCCAAACAAATTCAGGGCAGCACCCGGATTGAATCGAGCCCCAAAGGCTCCCCCCGCCATCGGATCGTAAAAAACGCCCGCGCAGTTGCTACCAGTGCAGCTAAAGCTGTCGAAGGTCTTGTCGCCGATCGTGAAAGTGCCGGTACCAATCCCATTGGCGCCGAAAGTGTACGACGCCTGCGCCGTGCCCAAGCAAAAGAAGGCGGCGGATACTGCTACCGCGGCGGCAGCGAGGATTGTCTTTAGGTTCGAGCGCATGTGTGGGACTCCCCGAAAGTCACTGAAGTTAACTAGGTCCTTGCATCCTCGACGGACCACTGGGTCGAAACCCTCGTGCCCAATGCAAAGCAGGTTCTGTACCAAACCTCGGAGATCCTTATTTTTCAATGACTTTGATCTCGTCACGAACTTGCCCACCTTCATCACTGTAAAATCCGCCGACAATGTGCAAGACCCCGAAAGGATTCGTGCCGTGACGATTTGGGACTTGGTTTAGGGCATAAGCGCCAAACGTTGTCTGCCCTACCTAGCCGAGAGGCGATGGTGGGCCCCTGCGATCCTCCGGGGGCCTCTCCTCAGCAGTGCCGGGGTTGCGTCGTGCGTTGCAACAGAATCATGCGAGGGGGCAAAGACAACGCAGCGCTCATAATCTAATGTATTGAGACAAGGATCTCGCGTATCTAACTGGTTTTCTAAGCGTTCGTCAATCGCACAGCATCAACGCGCCTCTGGGTCGTCGTTCGCATCCAATGGTAAGCCTGCGCCCGGGCGACGCAATGAGCGCCAACCACGACGGGAACGACACGGTCTTGCGGATCCGGTGACAGGTTTAAATTCCCCTACCGCTCGCACAACCCGTGACAGCGGTCGCTGGGGTTTCGCCGCGCTCGCCGTCGCGGCTCTGATCGTCTACGGAAGTCTCTATTCCTTTGCCGGCTGGACAACCGCGGAAGTCAGGCCTTTCACGTTCCTGATACCACGGTGGGCGGACCATCTGTGCCGGTCCGATCTGGTCACCAATGTGCTCGCGTACAGGCTGCTCGGGTTGCGGTTGGCGTGCTGCCGGAAAGCGATTCTTCGCCACTTCGGTGGCGATTCGTTCAGCTCGCTCCGCGTTCCTAGCAAAACCAGGGGAATCGGGAATCAGCCCCGCGTCGGCGCTTCGGTGAGGAACCCGGCGAGAGTCTCATGCCCGGCATCCGGCCCGATCAATTGCCGAGAGCCGTACTGCTGCTTCGGGTCCTCACCCAACGGTTTCGGGCGAATCCCAAGGCCGAGGACTTCGAACCGATCACCAGCGTCTTCGATCCGGCTGCCGGGTGTTTGGCACGTGAACTAGACCGTGGAAAGACAACGCCGCAGTAGATGGGCGTTGCAGAGCGGCGCCTTGATTAAGAAGTATGGTTCTTCAAGCGGGCGAGTGTCGACCATCAAGACTACCCCGCGCTCTCACTTCACTTCATATACAACTTTCGAACATAGCTCCCCGTGCTAGCCTCAATCGACAAACTCCACTCGCCGCCTGGCTCAGTCCGCTGAACAACGGTCGTAGAAATCACAATTAACCTACGTCCCGATGCGATTCCTTGTGGTTTGACGTGGGCACTTCATCGGGTGTGCACGACAATATGTAGTCGTTAGGCTGGTTTTCGCTGGGGACTTGTGCAAGACGCGCGCAAGAGACAGAATCCATAGTTGCTTCGTGTCGTCGGGCGTGGCAGTCGGGCTGCGATGGGTGCCGCAAATATCTACGCTACCACTGCAACGCGATCGACGTCGGACGACGCATCAGTCCTGTAGTGTTGTCCGACGCTGGGTGCGCCACCGCCAGTCGCCGCTGTCACCAACAAGACAACGGCATGAAATTCGTTTGAGCGAACGAGTCGCGGGGTCCGCGCCGGATTTCCGGTGTTAACATGCCCGAGGTATTCGGCTGAGACGGGAGGAAACATGAAGTCGATCTTTGAAAGTTTCGGAATTGGGATGCCGAGCCGGCGTCACGGCGCGACCTGGATGGCAGCGGTGGTTATCGCCCTCGTGCTGCCCGGATGCGCGATGGGACCGACCTATCCTCCGGCGCCGAAGAGCAACGCGTCGCCGGAATTCAACTACATCATCGGGCCGCTCGATACCGTCAATATCATCGTTTGGCGGAACCCTGAACTTTCAATGTCGGTTCCGGTACGGCCGGACGGCAAAATCACGACGCCCTTGGTCGAAGACCTCCCGGCATTGGGCAAGACGCCGACGCTGCTGGCGCGGGATCTCGAGAAGGCTTTGACAAAATACATCCGCGATCCCGTGGTGACGGTGATCGTTACGAGCTTCGTCGGCCCCAGCACCCAGCAGGTCCGGGTCATCGGCGAAGCGGCCAAGCCGCAAATCCTCGCATTCCGCAAGGACATGTCGCTGCTCGACGTGATGATCGCCGTGGGCGGGCTTACCGATTTCGCCGATGGGAACAAGGCCAGCATCTTCCGGGCGTCCGAGGGAGGCAAGTCGTATAGCGTTCGCCTCCAGGACCTGGTCAAGCGTGGCGACATTACGGCCAATGCCGACATGCGGCCCGGCGACATCCTGATCATTCCGCAAAGCTGGTTCTAGGGGATCGATCGAAATGCGGCATCCGCTCCCCACTATGTCTGGAATCTCCCATGGATGAGCTGATTCGGCTCGCACTTACTTACGCTCGCGGGATGTGGCACCGCCGCTGGATCGGCCTCGCGGTGGCTTGGATCGTGGCAGTCGTCGGGGTCACGGTGGCGCTGCGGGTGCCCGAACGCTACGAGGCCAGCGCGCGCGTATACGTCGACACGCAGTCGTTGCTGCGCCCGCTGTTGGAGGGGCTGTCGATTCAACCGAATCTGGATCAGCAGGTCGCTCTGATGAGCCGCACGTTGATCAGCCGCCCGAACGTGGAGAAGGTCGTCCGGATGGCCGATCTCGATCTGGGCATAAATTCCCCCAGCGCTCGCGAGGATCTCATCGACTCCGTGATGAAGGGGCTCCAACTCTCCGGCAACGTCTCGACCAACCTCTACGTCATCTCCTACCGGGACTCGAGACCCGAGCAGGCACGCAAAGTCGTCCAGTCGCTGCTGACGATATTCGTCGAGTCGAGCCTGGGAGACAAGCGCCAGGACACCCGCACTGCCGTCAGGTTTGTCGACGAGCAGATCAAGCACTACGAAAGCAGTCTGCAGATCGCCGAGGACAGGCTGAAGCAATTCAGACTGAAATATCTCGGGGTTGCGGGCCGCGGAAATCAGGACTATTTCTCGAGGCTTGCGAAAGTAGGCGACGACGTCGAGACCGCGCGCCTCGAACTGCGCGCTGCTGAGCAATCGCGCGATTCATACAAGCGTGAACTGGCGGGCGAATCCGCGGTGCTGCTGCCCGAGGGCCCGTCGGCGCCGCTGGCGGTCCCCGATGTCGATCTCCGGATCGCAACGCTCAAATCCGAACTTGACACGCTGCTTCGCAAATACACGGAACAGCACCCGGACGTGGTCAACACCCGGCGCGTGATCGCCGAGCTGGAGGAGCAGCGCACGCAGGACCTGCAGGCACTGAGGAAGGCCGCCGCGGCGTCCGGGCGGAATGCGGAATGGTCGACCGATCGCAATCCGGTGTTCCAGCAGCTGAAGGTGTCGCTTGCCGAGGCGGAGGCGAACGTCGCCTCGCTGCGGGCGAAGCTGGCTTCGTACGAGGGCCAATACGCGCAGCTCAAGGGATCGGCGCGGCTGGTGCCACAGGTCGAAGCCGAGTTTGCGCAGCTCAACCGCGACTACGAGATCCAGAAGAAGACTTACGAAACCCTGCTCGGAAGGCGCGAATCCGCGTCGATTGGCGAAGGAGTGCAGGACGTCGGCGGCACGCAGTTCCGTATCGTCGATCCGCCGCGGGTGTCGCCGCAGCCGGTCCCGCCGACCCGCATCGCGCTGCTCGCGCTTGCGCTCGCGGCGTCGCTGGCGGCGGGATTGGCGGCGAGTCTCGTGGCCAGCGAAATCATGCCCACATTCCACGACGCTCGGTCGCTCACCGATTTGACGAAGCGGCCGTTGCTTGGGATGGTTACGATGCTGCCAAGCGCGGCGCTGGGACGGCTCAGACGACGCCAGACCGCGATGTTCGCAGGCGGCCTCAGCGCGTTGTTTGCGGCATTTGCCGGTGTGTTTGCGATTGCTCTGCTGATAGGGCGCGTTGCGTGAGGAGCGGTCGATGAGTCTGATTGAACAGGCGGCGAAGCGCTTGGAGCAACTCCGTCGCGCCGGAGCCGAAACGGCCGACGCGACACCCCCGCCCGCAAGCCCGGGCAACGACGCTCACGTCGGCGTCGAGCACGTGCCTACGCCGGAAGCGGCCGTCCGTGAACTGGGGGCCCGTGCCGCTTCTGCGGCGGCCGCGGCCGAGGGGTCGGTGGCGGCTCCATCGCGCTCCGCTG
>JAAFGU010000021.1 GCA_010365205.1 Aromatoleum sp.
AGGCGACGGCGCGGGTCGTCGCGGTCGGCCTTCCCGCCGCCGTCGCGCGCGCCGGCCTCTATCATATGAGTTCGACCGGAACCGCTACATGGCATGAGTTCGCGCGCGCGATCGTCGGAGACGTCGCGACGCCGCGCGTCGTGCCAATCGCCAGCGCCGACTATCGGACCGCGGCACGCCGTCCGGCGTACGGAGTGCTGGCCACGGCGAAATTCGAGCGCACGTTCGGGTTCGGGTTGCCGGATTGGCGCGACGCGCTCGGCCGGTGTCTCAACAGCCCGACAGTCTCCTGATCTTCTTCGACTGTCGACTGAACCCTTTGTCCGCGCGTTACTCGAATCTGCGGAAGTCCCATCGAATGCGGTGGGAGCTGCATTCCGCAACGATTCCGGGAATTTCGATGCACGTTTCGCTCGTCGTTCGTCCGTTGCCGCTCGTCGCGGCCCTGCTCGCCACAGTGTTCGCCACGTTGTTTGCCAGCACGCTGTTCGCGGCCGGTGCCGTCGTGCGCGTGCCGCCGGCAAAATACGCCGGGGCGCCATCAGCCAAGGCCATGGTCAGCGACCGTCTGTTGCCCGAGAGCGCCCCGCGTCGCCTCATCGTGCTCGCGACCCCCACTGCCGCCGATACCGCTGGCCTGAAGGCGGCGAATGCGCTGCCGGCGGCGGCGTCGCGCAGCGGTCGGGCCGATCCGGGAAAGGGCCAGCCTCTGACGATCGGTTTCGGGCGCGACGTGCCGGCCGGCGACCGTGAGTTGCGCGGCGCGGCGCTTCCATGGCAACCGGTGGCCGAAGGCGGATACGCGGCGCGTATCGACGTCTCGTCGGAGGGTGCTGTCGCGCTACGCGTCGGGCTGGCGATGACGGTGTCCGATCCCGATGTCACCGTGCGTTTCGCCGGCTCCGCGGCGGGCGCGCCGGTGTTCGGGCCATTCCCGGCGATTGAGGTCGCCGAGGCGACGGCGAAATTCGGCGTCTACTGGTCCCCCGTGCTCGACGGTTCCACCGCGACAATCGAGATTCACGCGCCGCCCGGTGTCGCGCGCGAGCGAATCGCGGTGAGGCTCACGCGCGTGTCGCACCTGGCCGTCGCGGGAGCCGGGTTGAAGTTCGCGGATCCCAAACGAGTGACCGAGATCGGCCGCGCCGGGAGCTGCGAGATCGACGTCGTGTGCGTGACGCCGCCGACGCAGTCGCTGCGGGACGCCGCGGACAGCGTGGCGCAGATCGTGTTCACGCTCGATGACGGCCGCACGGGCCTTTGCACCGCCACGATGCTCAACAATTCGGTCACCGATTTCCAGCCCTATCTCTATGCCGCCGGCCACTGCATCGACCGGCAGTCGGTGGCCGCGACGATCAATACGTACTGGTTCTTCGACGCGGTGGCCTGTGGCAGCCTGCAGGTGCCGCCCTACGTGCTGGTGACCGGCGGCGCGATGCTGCTGGCCCGCAGCCAGGACGCCGACTGGGCACTGGTGCGCCTGAATCGGGCACCCCCAGCGGGCACCGTATTTTCCGCCTGGAGCGCGGATCCGGTGCCGCCGACTGCGATCGGCACGACGATCCACCACGCGGAAGGCGACCTCAAGAAATGGACGCAGGGCTCGGCGGTGGGTCTGGTCGAGAACGTCGACCTCGACTTCCATGCGTTCTTTCAGCAGATGATCTGGAACCAGGGCTCGACCGAGCCCGGATCGAGCGGCGCGGGCCTGTTCACGTTTTACCAGCCGGGGGGTTATTACGAGTTGCGGGGCGGGTTGTCGGCGGGCACCGCGTCGTGCAGCAACCGTTCGGGCTACGACCTGTTCACGCGGATGGAAGTTGCGCTGCCGCTGCTTCGTCAGTATCTGACGCCGGACGCCGCCAACCCGACCGGCCTGGTGCCGGCGGTCGAGTTCTACGCGAAGACTCTCGACCACTACTTCCTTTCGACGAATCCGGTCGAGATCAGCGTGCTCGACACCGGCACCATCCCCGGCTGGGTCCGTACCGGGCTGCGCTTTCTCGCGTACTCGAATCCCGCGCTCGCGCCGGCCGGCGCCAATCCCGTCTGCCGCTTCTATCTGCGACCGGGCTACGGCGATTCCCATTTCTACTCGGGTGATCCGGCCGAATGCGCGGAAACGGCACGCCGATTCGGCGCCGCGTGGATCTACGAAAGCCCCAACGTGTTCTACATTCAGCTGCCGAATGCGCAGACCGGCGCCTGCCCGGCCAATACTCATCCTCTCTGGCGGTTCTTCAACCTGGTCACGACGAATCACCGTTACACGGCCGAAATCGTGCTGCGCGACCAGCTGCGCGCGAATCCCCTCTGGGTGCCGGAGGGTTACGGCCCGGACGCCGTCATCATGTGTTCGCCGAACGGCTGATGGACGCCGCGCGCCGCGAGTACTCCGACGGTGCGGCTAGAAGCGGTACGTCATGGACATCGACTCGCCGGCGACGAGTTCCCGGCCCGCGCCCGCGACGACGATCGCGTTCATGCCGAACGTGACGCCGCCAAGGCGCGGGTCGTTGCGGTAGCCGCCGAGCGTTCGCAACGGCTCGACGCCGACGTTCGCCGTGTCCTGATCCGTCGTCGTGATCTGGCATCGTGTGCACGGCTTCACCAGCTTGAGGACGACGCCGCACGCGCTGAGGGTGTCCAGATGATCCTCTTCGTGCGCGTCGAGCCCGATTACCACGACGTTGGGCCGGAATCGATTCATCGGCAGCGCCGGCGAATGCTGTTGCGCCAGACGTGCGTTGAGTTCGGCAAGTGACGCCTCGCCGATCACGAGAACCGGATACCCGTCGGCGAAGGCGGTGTGGGCACCGGAATCGCCCGCGAATTCCGGGTTGCACAGCCGCTGCGCCGCCGGATCGAAGCGCACGAGCCGGACATCGACGCCGAGGAAGACGGAAATCCAATCCGCCGCTTCGTCGCCCGCGTCGTACGCCGCGACCGTGCTCTGCCACACGAGGACCTGGCGTGGCGCTCCGGCGGTGGCGCTCGTCGGCACGGCGACCGGTGCCTGCTCCGGCGCGGTGAGGACGAGAAACCCGGGCTCCAACGCCGTGCCGACGAGCGCGAGCCGGGGGAATTCGCGCTGCGTGACGAAGCGGCGATTGCGATCGACGATCATCCACTCGCGGTCCGCTGCACCGTCGATGGCCAGTCCGCGGAGAGTGACATGGGCGCGATCGCGCGCAATGCCGCGGCAACTCTTCACCGGATAGACATTGAGCGCGGCGATTCGGGGCTCGCTCACCGTCGGGTTCCTCCGAACGCGTGAAAAAAACGGGCGGCCGGAATTACCGCTGCCGTCCGCTGCTCCCGCGATCACCGTGCGCGCCGTCGTCGCGGTGTCAGCGCAGGCCCTGCAGATATTCGGCTACCGCTTTCATCTGCGCGTCGGTGAGCTTGGCGGCGACCGCCGTCATGATCCTGCCATTGACGTCCTTGCCGTCCTTGTCCGCGCCACGCTCGCCTGCCTTGAACGCCTTGAGCTGCGCGTAGGCGTAGTCCGCGTACTGTCCGGCGAGGCGGGGAAAGTTTTTCGGGATGCCGGCGCCCGTAGGCGAGTGGCAGCCCGAGCATGCCGGCGCACCGGATGCCGCATCGCCGCCGCGAAAGAGCGTCTGACCGGCGGTGACGAGCGCGGCGTCCTTCGCCGCGAGGCCCTTGGGCTTCTGTTGCGAAAAGTAGGCGCCGAGCGAATTCATGTCCTCGGGCGATAGCGCGGCGGTCATGCCCTGCATTACCGCATTGACGCGAAGCCCGCTCTTGAAGTGCGCGAGTTGCAGGGTGATATACTCGGCAGGATGTCCCGCGAGGCTCGGGTTCACCGGAGTCGGGCTGTTGCCGTCGGTACCGTGGCACGCGGAGCAAACTTGGTTGACGATCGTCCTCGCCTTCGCGAGGTCGGGCTTTCCCGCCGGAGTTTGCGCCAGCGCGGGCGTTGCGGATCCCAACGCAACGACGGTGGCCAGCAGCAACATGCGTTTCATTGCGCAACTCCTCAAATGCGGCGGGGCCGGGACACCGGTTCCGGGCGTCGATTCCGGACGTCATATCCGGCTTCGATCCGCGCAACGCCGGTCCAATTGTGCAAAAACGCTGCATTGTAACGGAATCGGCCTTCCCGGCGAACGCCGAGCCCTCGGCGGACGCCGCGCCCTGCGAGGTCCGATGAAACACCCGCTGCAACAGGCGGAATTTCTGACCACCGCGGCGCGCGACGATCAACTGCCACCGCCCGGGCCGCCCGAGGTCGCCTTCGCCGGGCGCTCGAATGCGGGCAAGTCCAGCGCGATCAATGCACTCGCCAATCAAACTCGGCTCGCGTTCACAAGCAAGACGCCCGGGCGCACGCAGCAGATCAATTTGTTCCGGCTGCGCGCGGGCGCGTTGCTCGCCGATCTTCCCGGATACGGATACGCCGCGGTGCCGCAGGAGCTGAAACGGCACTGGCAGGAATTTGTGGCGCACTATCTTGCGACGCGGCAGACGCTCGTCGGGCTGGCGCTGGTCGTGGATGCGCGGCATGGACTCGCCGAGCTCGACCTGCAGCTCCTCGGCGGATTCCTCCCCAGCGGGCGGCCCGTGCTTGTCCTGGCGACGAAAATGGACAAGCTGACGAGTTCGGAGCAACGGCTCGCACATCGCGGGATCGAGCGCGTCGTCGCCGAAACGTTTCCCGCGCAGGCGGCGCACGTGACCGTCGTGCCGTTCTCCGCGAAGCGGCACATCGGAATCGCCGCGGCCGAGACGATTCTCGGCGGGTGGCTGGGAATCGACAATGCGCCCGCCGAAGCGCGAAAGGCGGCGCGCATAGCCGCCAAAGAAAAGGCCCCGCGAACAAGGGGAGTGTCGCGGGGCCCGAAACGCCCTGCATAGAGGGAACCCGCTACGCAGGACACCCGCTCAGGGAGGGAAGCGGGAGACGTTGCCGTCTGTACACTATGACCGTTGACCTCGATCAGAGTTCCCCGCGATTACACTGCGCAACATCCACGTCTTGTCCAGGGAGAATTGCGTGAATGAAACGCCCACGCTCAAAGCACCATGCGTGCCCCTGCGACGCAATGCGCAGCTTCGCGCGCACACGGACACCGCCGGGCGGTGGCGACCGGCGAATCCATGCGGTCGCCGTGGGTTTGCGGCGGGGTCGCCGATAACGCTACGATGCACGACCATTCTTCCGTTCCCCGTACACGCAGGTTCCCCATGAGCTTCGGATTCGCAGGTCGGTTCCCCGCTACCCGGATGCGCCGGATGCGGCGCGACGATTTCTCCCGGCGCCTGATGCGCGAGCACAGGCTTTCCGCCGACGACCTCATCTACCCGGTGTTCGTGCTCGATGGCGAAAGGCGGGAAGAGCCGGTGGACTCGCTGCCTGGCGTGTCGCGCAAGAGCCTCGATTTATTGTTCAGCGACGCCGAGAGATGCATGAAGCTGGGCGTCCCGGCGCTGGCGCTGTTTCCGGTCATCCCGGCCGAGTTGAAATCGCCGGATGCCGCGCAGGCATGGCATCCGCAGGGACTCGTGCCGCGCGCCGTGCGCGCGCTGAAGGAGCGCTTCCCGGAGCTCGGCATCATCACCGACGTCGCGCTCGATCCCTACACGAGTCACGGTCAGGACGGTCTGATCGACGAGGCGGGCTACGTGCAGAACGACGAGACCGTCGCGGCGCTGGTCAAGCAGGCGCTCTGCCATGCGGAGTCCGGCGCCGACATGGTTGCCCCTTCCGACATGATGGACGGACGCATCGGGTCGATCCGCGAAGCGCTGGACGCGCGAGGGCTGCAACGGACGCGGATACTCGCGTACGCGGCGAAATACGCGTCTTCGTTCTACGGCCCCTTCCGTGACGCGGTCGGCTCGTCAGGGAGCCTGGGCGGCGGCAACAAATACACCTATCAGATGGATCCGGCGAACTCGGACGAAGCGCTGTGGGAGGTTTACTTCGATCTTGCGGAGGGGGCAGACATGGTGATGGTGAAGCCGGGAATGCCGTACCTCGACATCGTCCGCCGCGTAAAGGACAGCTTTGGCGTGCCCACGGCGGTCTACCAAGTGTCCGGCGAGTACGCGATGCTCAAGGCCGCCGCGCAAAATGGCTGGCTCGACGAGCGTGCGTGCGTGCTCGAGGTGCTTACCGCGTTCAAGCGCGCCGGCGCCGACGCGATCCTCACGTATTTCGCGCTCGCGGCCGCCGGCTGGCTCGCCGAGGCGAAGCCGTAGTTCGGGCCTGCTAGCCCTGGTCCGCCGCGAGCAGCGCCGTGACGTCGGCGACAGTCAGACGCGGTTCATCGTCGCGCCGGGGCCGGTTCCGCCGCTGCTGTGGCGTCAGAATCGACAGCCGCAGTCCCGTTCGGGGTGTGGCGATGAAAAGTTCGGCGCCGCGGCCGCCCGACTCCGCATCTTCGCGCGGCGGCACGGCGGTGTAGAACACGCCCGCACCCGCCAGCATCATTTCGACGGCCTTCGGGTCGTCGGCGACGAGTTCGACGCGCGCGTCGCTATGCACGGTCGCCCATCCCGCGGCGACCCCACCGACCAGCAGGGGCTCCCACGCCGACAGCCGCTTCATCCAGGCCAGCGTCTCGGCTCGCTGAGCGCGCAGGCCGGCGACGTGCGCCTCGCCGCCGAACAGCGCGTGATGGGCCACCAGCGCGGCTTCGATCTCGTCGTTGGAGGGGAGTGCGGTCGTTTCCGGGAGCATCAGCTGGCGCGCCGCCTTGCGTTTGGCGAGCGCCCAGTCGGCGAGACCGTGCTCGGCGATCAGCCGCGCGGCCGTTTGCGCGATGCGCGCGCGGTCCTGCGTGGCACGCGTATCGTCGCCGCGGAAGCGGCCGCGCTCGAGACCACCGGAGCGGTCGCGCGCCATCAGAACAACTGGTCGCGGATGTCCTTGCCCGGGTGCCCTTGCGGAGCGAGGCTGTCGTCGCGGCCGCGTGGAGGAAACTCCGAGTAGAAATAGTCGGTCAACGCGCTTGTGTCATCACGCAATCCGGTGTCCGGATTGATATGCACCGTGACAATGCCGTCGGGCTGCGGCCGGTTCGCTTCCGGTGTTCCCTTCAATACTTTCTGCATGTACGCGATCCACATCGGCAGTGCGGCGACGGCACCTGTTTCATTGGCGCCCAGCGTTCGCGGCTGGTCGAATCCTATCCACGCGACGGCGGCCAGCGCCGCGTTGTAGCCGCAAAACCAGGCGTCGACGTTTTCATTGGTCGTCCCGGTCTTGCCGGCAAGGTCGGTGCGGTTGAGCGACAACGCGCGCGTCGCGGTACCGACCCTGATCACGTCCTTCAGCAGCGTCGTCATGATGAACGCGTTGCGCGGATCGATCGCGCGTTCGGCGTCGGACCCCGCGACGGCCGGTTTCGCCTCGGACAGCACGGTGCCACGTCCGTCGACGATCTTCGCGATCAGGTACGGCGCCACGCGATAGCCTCCGTTGGCGAACACCGAATACGCGCCGACCATCTGCATCGGTGTCGCGGACCCGGCGCCGAGTCCCATCGTAAGATAGGGCGGGTGCAGCTTGGGGTCGAAGCCGAACTTGGCAATGTAGTCCTGCGCGTACTGCGGGCCGATTGCCTGCAACACGCGGACGGTCACGAGGTTCTTGGATCGCGCGAGTCCGACGCGTACGCGCAGGGGTCCATCGAACTTGCCGTCGTAGTTCTTGGGTTCCCAGTCGGTGCCGCCGGCCTTGTCACCCGGAACGAAGAACGGCGCGTCGTTGACGACGGTCGCCGGGGTAAAGCCTTTTTCCAGCGCGGCCGAGTAGATGAACGGCTTGAAACTCGATCCCGGCTGCCGCTGGGCCTGGGTGACGTGATTGAACTTGTTTCGATCGAAATCGAAGCCGCCCACGAGCGACAGCAGCGCGCCGTCCTCCGGCCGGACCGAGACGAAACCGGCCTCCGCCTGCGGCATCTGCGCGATGCCCCAGCGTCCCTTGTCGTCGCGAGCCAGCCGGATGACCGCCCCGCTCCGAATTCGCGTCGTCGGCGCCGCCTTGTCGCCCAGGGAACGTGCGGCAAACTTCAGGCCGTCTCCGGCAACCTGGGCCGTTTCCCCGTCGGCGAGAATGGCCTTGACCTCTGCCGTGCCGGCCTCGACCACGACCGCCGGGACGAGTCCGTCGCTATCCGAGGCGTCCTGAAACACCTTCTCGAGGGCCGCGTCCAGTTCGGCCGGGTCGTCCGGAAGGGCCACATAGGCCTCCGGTCCGCGGTAGCCATGCCGCCGGTCGTATTCGACCACCCATCGCCGGACGGCCGCATACGCAGCCTCCTGGTCGGCCTTGCGGATCGTCGTATAGACGGTCAGCCCCTTCGTGTAAGCATCCTCTCCGTAGGCGTCGAACACGACCTGGCGCGCCATCTCGGCGACGAACTCGGCATGCGTCGGTGCGGACTCCCGCAGGCTCTGGCGGACGCCCAGTGGTGCATTTTGTGCTTGCCTGAATTGCTCGTCATTGAGATACCGGAGGTCGTGCATTCGACGCAGCACGTAGAGTTGGCGGGTCTTCGCCCGCTTTGGGTTGGTCACGGGGTTGAAGGCCGAGGGCGCCTTCGGCAACCCGGCCAGCATCGCCGCCTCGGCGATCGAGATGTCCTTCAGGGGCTTGCCGAAGTAGATCTGCGCGGCCGCCGCGAAGCCGTAGGCGCGCTGGCCGAGGAAGATCTGATTGATGTAGAGCTGCAGGATCTCGTCCTTGCTCAGGTTGGCCTCGATTTTCCAGGCCAGCAGGACCTCGCGCAGCTTGCGGGTAAGGGTCTTCTCGCGAGTCAGGAAGAAGTTGCGGGCGACCTGCATCGTGATCGTGCCGGCGCCCTGCTGGCTGCCGCTCGCCACGTTGGTCGCGGCGGCGCGGAGCACGCTGATGTAGTCGACGCCGCCATGGGAATAGAAACGCTCATCTTCCGCGGCCAAAATGGCCTTTTTCATGACTTCGGGGACGTCAGCGATATTAACGATCGCCCGGCGCTCCTCGCCGAACTCACCCAGCAGGTCGCCTTCGGTCGAGACGATACGAAGGGGAATCTTGGGCTGGTAGTCGGTCAGCGTTTCGAGCGACGGAAGCGTCGGATAAAGCAGTGCCAGGACGAAGGCGCCCAGCAGGCCGCCGACGACGGCCAGACCAAGGAGGACGGACCCGACGTAGAGGAGCCACCGCTTTAGCATGGGGGAATAAAACTTGCCGGACCTGGGGTGGTGCAGCCAATTATAGGCGGCCTTACAACAAAAGAATGCCCCCCCGGGTAAACAATTTGACAAGATTCATACTTGCTGCCAACCTTTAATGTAAATTATCAGCATTGCGCTCAAGGCTGCCATGGTTGCTGAAAAACTGAGTTCGGTCCTGGACTTGTTCAAGACCAAGTCTCCTTCGCTGATCGGTGTCGATATCAGCTCGACGTCGCTCAAGCTGGTCGAACTCGCCGACGCGGGGAAGGGCGTGTATCGATTGGAGAGGTACGTTATCGAGGCGCTGCCCAAGGATTGCGTCACCGATGGCAATATCGCCAATCTCGACCAGGTCACCGACGCCCTGCGGCGTGGCTGGAAGCGCTTGGGCACCCGGAACCGCAACGTCGCCCTGGCCCTACCGGCGGCCATGGTCATTACCAAGAAGATCATCGTACCCTCCGGCCAGAAGGAGGAGGAGCTCGAGCTGACCGTCGAGGCGGAAGCAAACCAGTACATCCCGTTCGCGCTGGACGAGGTGAATCTGGATTTCCAGATCCTTGGCCCGGCGCCGAACAACCCGGACGAGGTCGAGGTGCTGATCGCCGCCTCGCGGAAGGAAAAGGTCGAGGACCGGGTGGCGATCGCCGAGTCCGCCGGCCTGAGACCGCGGGTAATGGACGTCGAGTCCTATGCGACGCAGGAGGCGTTCCGGCTGATCGCCCCGTCGCTGCCCGCCAACGGCCGTGACCAGAACATCGCGCTGGTCGAGATTGGCGCCCATGTGACCCATTTCTACGTCCTGCGCAACAATCAGTTCCTGTTTTCGCGCGACCAGGCGTTCGGCGGCAACCAGTTGACGCAGGACATCCAACGCGCGTTCAACCTTTCGCCCGACGAGGCGGAGTCGGCCAAGAAGAACCATGGGCTTCCTGAAAACTACGACGCCGACGTACTGCAGCCGTTCCTGGAGACCCTCGCGCTGGAAGTGACGCGGGCGCTGCAGTTCTTCTTCACGTCGACGTCCTATAGCCAGGTCGACCAGATCGTGCTCTCGGGTGGGTGCGCGCTGCTCCCCGGGCTCGACGAGCTTGTCGCCAAGCGGGCCGGGGTCTCGGCGGTGATCGCCAATCCGTTCGCCAGCATGACCGTTTCCGACCGAATCCGGCCTCGGCAGCTCGCGCAGGATGCGCCGATGCTGCTGGTCTCCTGCGGTCTCGCGCTGCGGAGTTTCGAATGATCCGCATCAACCTGCTACCGCACCGCGAGCAGAAGCGGCAGGCGCGGCAGCGCCAATTCGTTTCGCTCGCCATCGGGCTCGCGGTGCTCGCGCTGGCGATAGTCGGGCTGGGCCACGTGATTTTTGCAAGCCAGATCGAGAATCAGCAAAGCCGCAACAGTCTGCTGAAGACCGAGATCGCGAAGCTCGACGAACAGATCAAGGAGATCGACAAGCTGCGTGAGCAGACGCAGGCTCTGCTGGCGCGCAAGCAGGTCGTGGAAACTTTGCAGACCAACCGGACCGAAGCCGTGCACCTGATCGACCAGATGGTCCGGCAGCTACCGGACGGCGTTTACCTGCGGTCTCTGAAGGAGATCGGCAGCAAGGTGACGATCATCGGTTACGCGCAGTCCAACGCGCGCGTCTCGACGCTGATGCGCAATATCGAGAGTTCGCCGTGGCTCGAGCGGCCGGAATTGGTCGAAATCAAATCGGTACCCGCGCCGGGCTCGAAGGACGGCGGCAAGGTGAACGAGTTCACGCTTAGCTTGCAGCTGAAGCGCGCCGAGCCGCCGCCCGACGTGAAGGGCGCACCAGGGACCAAAGCGGCGCCGGGCGCACCTGCGACCAAGGGCGCGCCGGCGGCGCCGCCTGCCAAGGCCCCCGCTTCGGGAGCGAAGGCATGACGCTCGACGACATCCGACGACTCAACATACGCGAGGCCGGCAACTGGCCGCTGCTGCCGCGGGTGGTCGTGCTCGGCGCGATCCTCGTCGTCCTCGTCGCCGCCGGCGCCTTCTTCGATTGGAAGGATCAGTACGACGCCCTCGACGTCGCCCGCCAGGAAGAGGCGAAGCTGCACGAGCAATACACGTCGAAGAAGGCGAAGGCGGTCAATTTCGACCTCTACGTCCAGCAGTTGAAGGAGATCGAGCTGTCGTTCGGCGCACTGCTGAAACAGCTGCCGAACAAGGCGGAGATGGACGCCCTGCTCACCGACATCAATCAGGCGGGACTCGGGCGCGGCTTGCAGTTCGAACTGTTCAAACCGGCGGCCCAGGAACGGATGGCCGATTTCTACGCCGAGCGTCCGATCAACATCAAGATCACCGGCACCTACCACGACATGGGCGCGTTCGCGAGCGACGTCGCGCAGCTGCCGCGCATTGTCACGCTGAACGACGTGGCGATCGCCAACGACAAGGGCAGCCTCAGTATGGACGCCCAGGCCAAGACCTTCCGCTATCTCGACGAGGAAGAGATAGCGACCCAGCGCCGCCTCGCCCAGGCGGCGAAGGACAAGGGTAAGAAATGAAACACTGGATGCCGCCGCTGGCGGTCGCGATCGGCGTCTTGCTTGCCGGATGCGGCGGCGAGAGCCACCAGGATCTTCGCGCGTGGATGGCCGAGCAGGGCAAGGGCGCGCGGGGCAAGCTCGAACCGTTGCCGCAGATGCGCCCGTACGAGCCGTTCGCCTACAACGCCTTCGATCTGCCCGATCCGTTCAAGCCGCGCAAGATCGAACCCACCAAGGGTGGAAGCAAACTCGCTCCGGACCTCATGCGGCGCAAGGAGCCGCTCGAGGCTTACCCGATCGAGTCGCTCAATATGGTGGGGACCCTCGCCCGGGACAAGAACGTGTACGCATTGGTACGGACGCCCGAAAAGGATCTCTATCAGGTGCGCGCCGGCAATTATCTGGGACAGAACTTCGGCGTGATAACCGGCGTGACCGACAACGAAGTCCGCGTCAAGGAACTGGTGCAGGACGGCGCGGGTGACTGGACCGAGCGGTCCAGTACGCTGCAGCTGCAGCAGGGCGACACCACGAGAGGGGAGCGGAGAAGATGAGCGCGTTCGTCAGGCTTCACACCATCGCGATCCGGGCGCGCGTTACCCGCGACGCGTGCGCGTGGCTCCTCGCTGCGGTGGCGCTGGCCGTTTCCGGCGGGGTCGCCGCACAGGCCGCAAACAGCATCGATTCGCTGACCGTGTCGAAGGGGACCTCCGGCAACACAATCGTAAAGTTCACGCTGAAGGCGCCGCCGGCGAATCCTCCGGCGGGCTTTGCCATCGCGACACCGCCGCGCATTGCCCTCGACTTTCTCGATACCGGCAACGGCCTCGGCAGCACCCAGCGCGTAATCGACGACGCGTCGCTTCGCAGCCTCAACGTCATCCAGGCGGGCAACCGGACTCGCGTCGTCTTCAATCTCAACAGGCCCGCCACGTTCGCGACGCAGGTCGAGGGCAATTCGGTCCTGGTCACGCTGTACGACCAGAGCGAGCAATTGGACGCCAAGCAGCAGGTCGTGCAACGCTTTGCCGAGGCGCGGCCGGGCGACACCGAGCATGCGCTGCGCGATGTCGATTTCCGTCGCGGCCCCAATGGGGAAGGCCGAATCGTCGTCGAGTTGTCCGACGCCTCGACCGGTATCGACATCCGCCAGCAGGGCAAGACGCTGATCGTCGACTTCATGAAGACGTCGCTGCCGCGCAATCTGGAGCGGCGGCTCGACGTCCAGGACTTCGGCACGCCGGTGTTGACGGTCGACACCTTCAGCCAGGGCGGCAATGCGCGCATGGTGATCGAGCCAAAAGGCCTGTGGGAGCACTCGGCGTATCAGGCCGACAACAAATTCATCCTGGAGGTGAAGCCGATCCAGGAGGACCCGAACAAGCTGGTCCAGGGCGGGCGCCAAGGCTACAAGGGCGAGAAATTGTCGCTGAACTTCCAGAACGTCGAAGTGCGCGCCGTGTTGCAGGTCATCGCGGACTTCACCGGTCTCAATATCATCACCAGCGACAGCGTTACGGGCAATCTCACGCTGCGACTCAAGGACATTCCGTGGGATCAGGCCCTCGACATCATCATGCAGACCAAGGGTCTCGACATGCGCAAGAACGGAACCGTCGTGCTGATTGCGCCGCGCGAGGAACTGGCGCTGAAGGAGAAGCAGCAACTCGAAAGCGCGCGGCAGATCGATGACCTCGAGCCGTTGCAGACCGAGCTCTTCCAGCTCAATTATGCCAAGGCCGCCGATATCCTGGCCGTCGTCAACGCCGGAACTGGTGGCGCCGGCGGGGCGTCTGGCGCGGGCACACAGCGATTCCTCTCCCGGCGCGGCTCGGCGTTCGTCGATCCTCGCACCAACATCCTGTTCGTGCAGGACATTCCGAGCAAGCTCGAGGAAGTGCGCAAGATCATTCGGCAGCTCGACACGACGATCCGGCAGGTGTTGATCGAGGCGCGCATCGTCATCGCCGGGGACAAGTTCAGCCGCCAGCTCGGCATTCGTTTCGGGCAGCAGACCGGTTTCACCCTCGGCCGCCGGTTCGCCGGCGGGAGCAGTGGTTCGCTCTCGACGCAGCCCGTCGTCACCTGCACCGGCACCTCGTGTACGCGGACGACCAACACACAGACGCCCTTCGAGCTGGCCTCGGGCATCGCCTCCGCCGGCTACTCCGACTCGCCGCAACTGAACGTCAACCTCCCGGTGCCGAACGCTGCCGGCCAGCTCGCGCTGACGTTGATCAATCTCGGCAGCGGCAACCTGATCAACCTCGAGCTTTCCGCCCTCGAGGCCGAAAATCGCGGCAAGGTCGTGTCGAGCCCGCGCGTGGTCACCGCCGACAATCAGAAGGCACACATCGAGCAGGGTACCGAAATCCCGTATGTAACTCCGGGGACGGCGAACAACCCGGCCACCGTCACGTTCAAGAAGGCGGTGTTGCGGCTGGACGTCACGCCGCAGATAACGCCCGACAACCGGATCATCATGACGGTCGAGATCCGCAAGGATTCGATCGGTCAGTTGGTTCCGACCGGCAACGGTGGTTTTGTGCCGGCGATCGATACCAAGAACGTGACGACGCAGATCGCCGTCAACAACGGGGATACGGCGGTAATCGGCGGCATCTACGAGGAAACGATTCGCAACGACGTCAACAAGGTCCCGTTCCTGGGTGATGTGCCATTCCTCGGCTATCTGTTCAAGCAGACCAGTCGCAACACCGAGAGGACCGAACTGCTGATCTTCCTCACGCCGCGGGTCATCAAGGAATCGATCAACGCCGTCAAGTGACGAGGACGGCCTTGGCGCGGCGGTCTGGTCCCGCTGCCCGGGCGCAGGCACCGACGCGGGGCAACCATTTCGTCATCCGGCGGCGACAATTGCGCGTTCACCTGCGCCGACGCGGAGCGCGCTTATCGCCCGATCG
This sequence comes from Aromatoleum sp., assembly GCA_010365205.1. GTDB lineage: Bacteria > Pseudomonadota > Gammaproteobacteria > Burkholderiales > Casimicrobiaceae > CAIWHR01. The sequence continues at coordinate 14,639 of JAAFGU010000021.1, forward strand.
CGCGTGCCTCGTCCGGCTATCCTGATTCCTCTACAATGTTGCGGTGCAGTTGCATCGTGGCAATCTCTTTCTGGTCGGGCTTCCGGGCGCGGGCAAATCGACCCTGGGGCGGCAGCTCGCGCGCAGGCTGGGGAAAACGTTCGTCGACGCCGACGCCGAGCTCGAACGAAAGCTCGGCGTGACGATCCCGACCATTTTCGAAATCGAGGGCGAGGCGACGTTTCGCGATCGTGAGGAGGCGGTGCTCGCGGAACTGGTCGAACTCGCTGGAATCGTGCTCGCGACCGGTGGCGGCGCCGTCCTCCGCCTTGCCAATCGCGAGCGGCTCAAGGCGAACGGTACCGTCGTCTACCTGCATGCGGATCCGGCGACATTGCGCGAGCGGACGCGGCGCAGCCGCCATCGGCCGCTGCTCAATACCGCGAATCCGGAGGCGCGTCTCGCCGAGCTCTACGCGCAGCGCGACAGGCTCTACCGGGAGGCGGCGGACGTCGTCATCGAGTCGGACCGCGAGCAAATAGCGCGCTTCGCCCAGACACTCGAGGCGACGCTGCGTGACACGTTGCGCGCCTGAGCCGATGCTAACCCTCGACGTCGCGCTCGGTGCGCGCAGCTATCCGATCCACATCGGTCGCGGCATCCTGGCCGACGCGGGAGCCCTGCTCGCCCCGCGCCTCTCGGCCGGACGAACGGTGATCGTGTCGAATCCGGTCGTCGCCGCGCATTGGCTTGCCCCGCTGCGCGAGAGCCTGACTGCTGCGGGGATCGCGAGCGAGGCCATCCTCATTCCGGACGGGGAGATCCACAAGACGTTGGCAACCCTCGACGACGTGCTGACGCGGCTGCTCGAAATCAAGGCGGAGCGTTCGACCACCATCCTGGCGCTCGGCGGTGGAGTCGTCGGCGATATCGCGGGCTTCGCCGCCGCCGTCTACCAGCGCGGAATGCCTTTCGTGCAGGTGCCGACGACGCTGCTCGCGCAGGTCGATTCGTCGGTGGGCGGCAAGACCGGGATCAACCACGCGCTCGGCAAGAACATGATCGGCGCGTTCTATCAACCGCGCGCCGTCCTGATCGACACCGATTGTCTGTCGACGCTGCCAGCGCGCGAACTGGCGGCGGGATTGGCCGAGGTGATCAAGTACGGGGCGATTCGCGATGCGGGCTTCTTCGCCTGGCTGGAGGACAACATGGATCGCCTGCTCGCGCGGGACACTGCCGCGTTGACGCGCGCGATCGCGGAGAGCTGCCGCATCAAGTCAGAGATCGTCGCCGCTGACGAACTCGAAACCGGCGACCGCGCGCTGCTCAACTTCGGCCATACGTTTGGCCACGCGATCGAGGCCGGGTTGGGTTACGGCGAATGGCTGCACGGCGAGGCGGTCGCGGCCGGCATGGCGATGGCGGCGGCACTTTCCGCACGGCTCGGCGCCATCGCGGCCGCGGACGTCGAG
>JAAFGU010000409.1 GCA_010365205.1 Aromatoleum sp.
AGACCGCGATGACTCCCTGCCTTCCCCTGCCGATCCGACTCCACCCCTGGCGATCCGCGCGCATCCGCGCCGCGGTGCGGCTACTCCTCGCGCGCCGGGGATGCTGAAGGTCGTCCAGCGCGTCGGCCAGACGGCGTTCCTCGCCGCCGAGCGCGTGTTCAACCGCGTGTTCGGCGACGCGCTGAACCCGTTTTACTACCTCGGCGCGATCGCGTACTACCTGCTGTGGGTCGTCGTCGCCAGCGGCCTCTACCTGTACATCTTCTTCGCCACCGGCGTCCATGAAGCGTACGCGTCGGTCGAGGCGCTGACCCACGACCAGTGGTGGGCGGGCGGCATCATGCGCAGCTTCCACCGCTACGCGTCGGACGCGATGGTGCTGGCGATGGTGCTCCACCTCGTCCGCCATTTCGTGTTCGACCATTACCGGAGCTTCCGCTGGTTTTCGTGGATTTCCGGCGTGATCCTGCTCTGGCTCGTTTACATCGCCGGCATCAACGGCTACATGCTGCCGTGGGATCGCACCGCGCAGTTCGTCACCGTCGCCACCGCCGAATGGCTCGACTGGCTGCCGGTGTTCAACGGCGCGCTGATCCGCAACTTCATCACGCCGGACGCGGTCAACGACCGCCTGTTCTCGCTACTGTCGTTTCTGCACATCGGCCTGCCCCTCGGCACGCTCGGGCTGCTGTGGATCCACACGCAGCGCGTGCCGGGGGCCAGGACGCATCCGCCGCGGCCGGTCTGGATCGGCGTGACGCTTGCGCTTCTCGTGCTGTCGCTGGTCAAGCCCGCACTATCCGGAGACCCCGCGGATCTCGCGTCGGCGCCAACGACCGTCGCCTTCGACTGGTTCTATCTCACCGTGTATCCGCTGCTCTATCGGTGGTCGCCCGGCGGGATGTGGGCGCTGGTCGGCATCCTCACTCTGCTGCTCCTGATCCTGCCGTGGCTGCCGCCCAAACGCAGGGCGAAGGACGATTTCCATCTGATGGTGCGGCCGGACAACCGGATCGTCCCGGCGCGCCAGGGCGAGACGATTCTCGAGGCCGTGCTGCGCGAGGGCATCGCGTTTCCCTACGAGTGCCGCAATGGCGGATGCGGCCAGTGCAAATGCGCGGTGTCCTACGGGTCCGTCGAACAGGGCCCGCACCAGGAATCCGCGCTTTCCGCCGCCGAACGCGCGAAAGGTGTGGTCCTCGCGTGCAGCGCGATGCCGCTGTCCGACGTCGAACTCGAATACGTGCCGCGTTCCCTGCCCGGCGGGATCCGCGCGCGCGAGTACCGGGCCAGGGTCGCGTCGATGCAAAAGGCGACCGACGACGTGATGATCGTCAGGCTCAAGGTCGACGGCGACCCGATACGCTTCTACCCGGGCCAGTACATCAACGTCTGCCTGCCCGACGGGCAGCGGCGCAGCTTTTCGTTCGCCACCGCACCGCATGTCAACGACGAGATCGAACTGCAGATCCGGCTGATTCCGGGCGGGCAGTTCACGACGCACGTCTTCACGGAGATGAAGGTCGGCGACACGATCCGCTTCGAGGGACCGCTCGGATCATTCTTTCTGCGCGACGATTCGGACAAGCCGATCCTCTTCGTCGCCGGCGCAACGGGTTTCGCACCGGTCAAGAGCATGGTCGAGCATGCCTTCCACGTCGGCATGAAGCGCAGGATGATCCTGTATTGGGGCGTGCGTTCACGGCGCGACCTGTACCTGCCGGACCTGCCGAAGCGGTGGGCCGCCGAGCATCCGAACTTCACGTTCGTCCCGGTGCTGTCGGCGCCGGCGCCGGAAGATCGCTGGACCGGTCGCACCGGGCTTGTCCACGAAGCGATTCTGGCCGATTTTCCCGATCTCGGCGGCCACCAGATCTACGCCTGCGGCTCGGTGAAGATGGTCGAGGCCGCCCACCCGGCGTTCATGGCGCACGGGATGACCCAGGACGACTGCTTCTCCGACGCGTTCAAGCTCACCCCGCACCTCGCGCGGAAGGCCGGCGCGGCGGATCTGGTCAAGCTGGGCGGCGCCTGATCACCCATGCGGAAATGCACGACAAGGGTTTCGACATGAGCACGACGCCGGTGAACAAATGGCTGAGCTATCCGTTGCAGGCCGTCTGCTATGGGGCGTTCGTGGCGGTCGTCGGCTATTTCTCGACGTCGCCCGCGTATGTGCACCTGCCGCCCGACGAAGCGCTGGTCAAGTTGTCGTTGCAGCATGCCGGACAGCGCAAGCTTCCCTGCCGCGAACGCACGGCCGAGGAACTCGCGAAGCTCGCGCCGAACATGCGTGCCGCGCAGATCTGCGAACGCGAGCGGGCGCCCGTCGCGATCGCCGTCGAGATGGATGGCAAACCGCTGTTCACCGTCGTCGCGCCGCCGACCGGACTGTCGCGGGACGGCGCGTCCACCGTGTATCGACGGGTCGCCGTGCCGGCAGGCGAACATCGGTTCATCGCGAAGCTATCGGATACGGTGGACGGCGATTACGCCTTCGTCGGCAAGCGGACGATCGACCTCAAGCCGGGCCGCGTGCTGGTGATCGACTTCGACCCCAAGGAAGGCGGCTGGCTGTTTCGCGGGTGACCGCTTCCGGATCGCGACTCCCGCATTTTGGACATGCTGGTCGCCGCGAAGAGCCCCTCCCCGAGGGCGCAGTCGCCGGCGGGGACCGGGCGGCCGGCGACGACCGACG
>JAAFGU010000410.1 GCA_010365205.1 Aromatoleum sp.
CAGTCGCCCGCGTCTGTATGCGGTGGTGAAGCGCGAGCGCCTGTCGCGTAAACACGTCGCGTACCAGCGTCAGAAACGGCGCGGCGGCGCCGGCCGCGACGAGCGCCGCGCCGCGACGGACGCTGTTGGCGATTTCCTTACCGCGGATTGCGGCCGCCCGCCGATGTTCGCCTGCGCCGCGGATCCTCCGCGGATTCGACCGCCTCTGCGATAATGCGTCATCGGACTCTGGTGCGCTTCGCACCGCGAGCCGGCAACGAGGCTCCCCTGCCCCCGGATATCATGAAGACACGATTCGACCTGCGTCACCTGCTGTTGTTCGCCGCGCTCCCGTTCATCGCCGCCCAATCGGCCGCCGCCGAACTTAGAATCCTGGCCGCCCCCGTCCTCGAACCGGCGCTGGCGCCGCTCGTCGCCGCGTTCCGCAACGACACGCGCAGCGAAGCGGTGCTGACCGTTGGCCGGTTGGCGGCGATGCGGCGTTCCTCCGACAAGGCGGGAACCGCCGATGTCGTGGTCGCGACGACCGATCAGGTCAGGATGCTGGCGCGACGGGAGGCCCTCGAGGCCGAAGTGCCGCGCGAACTCGGGCGAGTGCGTCTCGGCGTATTCGTCCGCGACGGCGCGCGTATGCCGGACGTGGGAACGCCCGATGCGTTCCGCCAGTCGCTGCTCGCCGCGAACAGCATCGTTTACGACAACAGCGCGACAGGGCGCCAGATCGCGTCGGCAGTGCAGACGCTCGGATTAACGGCCGATCTGCAAATGAAGACGACGCGAGTCGCCGACAGCGACAGCGTGCGCGACCAGGTGCGCCGCGGCCTTGGCGACGACATCGGCATCGCCCCCATTACCGAGATCTTGCCGTATGCGGCGAAGGGGTTGAAGCTCGTGGGCCCGGTCCCTGCCGAGGTCCACGACGGAACCGCGTATTCTGCGGCGGTGCTCAAGAATTCGAAGGCGCCCGCCGCGGCGCAGGCCTTCCTCCAGTACCTCTCGTCGCCGGCGGCAAAGGCGAAGCTCGCCGCGGCCGGCGTCCAGTAGCGCGCCCGCGCCTCATGGCGCCGCCGGCATCGCCCACGGCAGATTGCGCGTCAGCAGGACATTGAGCCCGTTGTCCTGGAAATTGACGTTGTTCGTCAGCTGGTCGTGGCGCTCGCACAGGAAGAACCAGTACGCGACCGGAAGGAAGCTGTCCTCGCTTTGCGCCACGCGTGGATCGAGCGTCACGCGCGCGAGCAGCGACGGCTTGGAGACGCGGCCGTCGCCGGGCTCCAGCATCAGTTCGTCGTAGCGGACGCCTGGCACGCGCCGGCGGATATCGTCCGGATACAGCCGCACATGGTAGCGGCCCGCGTCCTCCTCCAGGGCCAAGCGCGCGCGCGTCAGCACGCAGTCGCCGCCGAACAGCACGTAGCGGATCGGCGTCGCCGGCTCCTGCGTCGACAGCATCCACATGAATCGCCGGCCGCGCTCGAGGCGATAATCGAAATAGCGGCGCAGCGCGGCGGGGTAGGAATCGGCGTCCGCGCCGCGCGCCGCGCGAACGCGCGCCTCGATCGCAGGATCGAACACCGACCAGCCGAACTGCCGCCACGTGGCGCCGTCGAAGAGGTTGACGTCGAGGCCGCGGCCCTCGGTGTCGATCACCCACGTCACCAGCGGGTGCGGAAAGAGCTGGTAACCGCTGGGCATCGTCGCGAGCACCTCGGGTGCGATCCGCTTGAACCCGATCCGCTCGCCGGTCAGGAACGCGTGCAGCGAGCCGGCCGACCCCAGGTTCGGCGTTCCGAGCAGCACCCGCTTGCGCACGCGCGACGTGCCATAGAGCGTGACCAGCTCGTCGCCCCCGCCGTCGAGCACGTCGACAGTTCCGTAACGAAGGTAGTAGCGCGCGATCCGACGCTGTGCGCGACCAGGTCCACGCGCAGCGTCGGATCGCCGTAATCGCGGCGGATGGTGTCGATCAGGCGCTCCAGAGAGCGCGCGTGCAGGACGTTGTGCTGCCGCCAGTCGTACGGAAAGATGTAATAGCGCCGCTCGTCCTTGATCGCGGGGGTCCCGGGAGTGCCGGCGACGTAGCCGCCGAATCGCTGCAAGGTGTCGACGAGAGGGCCGTAGAAAGCCTGCCCCAGGATCTGGTCGGCAAGCCCGAACGCCTCGAGATTGTCCGGCTGCACGGCGAGCGTTTCCCGGTCGAACTTCAGTTCGAGTTGCCGGTAGTCGCCGAACAGCACGGCCGAGGCGGCCCCCGGCCACACCTCGACCTCCGTCGTCCGGTCCCGCAGACGGGATCCGAACAGCCCTGGAATGATGATGACAGGCGTCGTATCTGCCGCCTCGGCCCCGGCGCGGTACAGCCGCGCGAGATCCGGCCGCAATGGCATGCTGCACGCCGCGAGCGCGAACGATGCGACGAGCGTCAACAGAAAGCCGAGCGTGCGCGTGGACGTGGGGACCATTCCGACGAGGCGTCTCGCGATGGTCGCTCGCCGATGCGTCGTCATTACAGTGCTCGAGCGGCGGCCCCGCCCGCGGGCACGCCGGCGGGCACGATCAGGTCGCCTGACTGCATCTCCCCCGCGATCCGTTGGCCGGCGGCGTCGAGCCCTGCAGCACCGGAATCGCGCGAATGAAGCGCGACGCCGGCGTGCGCAGCGGCTTGCTGGCCAGCCGCGTGACGGCGAGGTGC
>JAAFGU010000411.1 GCA_010365205.1 Aromatoleum sp.
CTCCTGCAGATAATTCATCGCGCCGATCTTGTCGGTCGGATCGTATCCCTCGTGGAGCTTGCGCAGACGCACCGTCCCGCCATCATGCAGCAGCACCTCGCGCATGCTGCCCGGAGCGTAGTCGGCGGTGATCGGCTGCCGCTGAACAATGAAGTCGAGCCGGTTCACCGCCTCGTTGTGCTCGCGGACGTAGTCGTAGCTCTTGGTCGAGCCCGAGTGGTTGTTGAACGCAACGCAAGGCGAGACCACGTCGATGAAGGCGGTGCCCTTGTGCAGCACCGCCGCCTTGACCAGCGGCACGAGCTGGTCCTTGTCGCCCGAGAAGCTGCGGGCGACGAACGTGGCGCCGAGCTGGAGCGCGAGCATCACCATGTCGATCGGCTCGTCGTTGTTCACCGCGCCGCGCTTGGACTTCGAGCCCTTGTCCGCCGTCGCCGAGAACTGGCCCTTGGTGAGCCCGTAGACGCCGTTGTTCTCGACGATGTAGACCATGTTGACGCCGCGGCGAATCGAGTGCGCGAACTGCCCGAGACCGATCGATGCCGAGTCGCCGTCGCCGGAAACGCCAAGGTAGATGAGATCGCGATTCGCGAGGTTGGCGCCGGTCAGCACCGACGGCATCCGGCCGTGGACACTGTTGAAGCCGTGCGAGTTGCCGAGAAAATACGTCGGCGTCTTCGACGAGCAGCCGATCCCCGACAGCTTCGCCACGCGATGCGGCGCGACGTCGAGCTCGAAGAACGCCTGAATGATCGCCGCCGAAATCGAATCGTGGCCGCAGCCGGCGCACAGCGTCGAGATGGCGCCCTCGTAGTCGCGGCGGGTGTGGCCGAGGCCGTTCTTCGGCAGGTCGGGATGGTGCAGCTTCGGCTTGGCGAGGAAGGTCATGGCGCCACCTTGCGCAGGGGTTTCACGTTGAAGACGGCGGCCTTTTCCGCGATCTCGCGGGTGACGAAACGCGCGGTGAGAGGCGTGCCGTCGTAATGCAGGACCGATATGAGCCGGTTCGGATCGATCCCGCATTCGTTGACCAGCAGCATCTTGAGCTGCGCGTCGCGATTCTGTTCGACGACGAATACCTGGTCGTACGAGGTGATGAAATCGGCGACGTCGTCGCAAAACGGAAACGCCCGGATCCTCAGACGATCGAGATGGATGCCGTCCGCGGCGAGGTTGGCGAGCGACTCCGCCATCGCGGCGCCGGTCGAACCGAACCAGATGACGCCGGCGCGGGCCGGCTTGGCACTGCGCTCGATCACCGGTGCGGGAACCAGCTTCTTCGCCGTCTCGAACTTGCGCAAGAGCCGCTGCACGTTGTCGACGTACGCGGGCCCCTCTTCGGTGTAGCGGGCGTACCGGTCCTTGGTCGAGCCGCGGGTAAAGAACGACCCCCGGGTAGGATGGGTGCCCGGGTACGTCCGGTAGGGAATCCCGTCGCCGTCGACGTCGAGGTAGCGCCCGAATTCGCGGCCCGCCTCCAGCTCGGCGCGCGTCATCACCTTGCCGCGGTCGAGCTTGCGCGAATCGTCCCAGACGAACGGATCGCAAAGCCAGTCCTGCATGCCGATGTCGAGATCGGACAGCACGAATACCGGCGTCTGCAGCCGGTCGGCGAGATCGAATGCCGCCGCGCCCATCTCGAAGCACTCCTTCGGGTCCTCCGGAAACAGCAGCACGTGCTTGGTGTCCCCATGCGACGCGTAGGCGCACGTCACCAGGTCGGCCTGCTGCGTGCGCGTGGGCATCCCCGTCGACGGACTGCCGCGCTGGATGTCGAACAGCACCGCCGGAATCTCGGCGAAGTACGCGAGGCCGATGAATTCCTGCATCAGCGAAATACCGGGGCCGGACGTCGTGGTGAACGCGCGCGCGCCGTTCCACGCGGCGCCGATGACGATGCCGATCGAGGCCAGCTCGTCTTCCGCCTGGACGATCGCGTACCGGTGCTCGCCGGTGTCGGGGTCGACGCGGAACTTGCCGCAGTATTTGGCGAACGCCTCGGCCAACGACGACGATGGCGTGATCGGGTACCACGCGGCAACCGTCGCGCCGCCGTACACGCAGCCCAGCGCGGCGGCGCTGTTGCCGTCGATGAAAATCCGGTCTCCGACGGCGCTGGAGCGCCGCACCCGCAACGGCAGCGGGCACGCGAAATGGGCGAGGGCGTAGTCGCGGCCCATGTGCAGCGCCTTGCGGTTGGACTCGAGCAGGGCTTCCTTGCCCTTGTACTGCTCGGCGAACAGCTTCTCTATTTCCGCGGGATCGAGGTCGAGCAGCGCGGCCAGCGCACCGAGATAGACGATGTTCTTGAACAGCTGCCGTTGGCGGGCGTCGGTGTACGCGGCGTTGCAGATCGCCGTCAGCGGCATCCCCAGCGCCGTAACGTCCTCGCGGGATTTCCCTTGCGGCAGCGCCTTGGTCGAGTCGTAGAACAGGTACCCGCCGGATTCGATCTCGGCGACGTCCTTCTCCCATGTCTGCGGGTTCATCGCCACCATCAGATCGACGCTGCCGCGTCGGCCGCGCCATCCGGCCTCCGAAACGCGCACCTCGTACCAGGTCGGAAGGCCCTGGATATTGGACGGGAAGATATTGCGCGCCGACACCGGCACGCCCATGCGCAGGATCGCCTTCGCGAACAGGCCGTTCGCGGACGCCGAACCGGAGCCGTTGACGTTCGCGAACTTGA
>JAAFGU010000412.1 GCA_010365205.1 Aromatoleum sp.
CGCGCCGAGGGCGACCAGTCGCGCGAGCGCGGCGGCGGCATCCGCCACGCCCCAGTACGCCGTCGGCCCCTGCGTGCCCGGCGTGCCGTCGGGAATGAGGCCCAACTCGAAGCCGCCGACCGCGAAGCCGACGTAGAACGGCTGATCGAAGTAAGGCTCGATCTCCAGCGCGCGGCGATACCACGCCTTGCCGGCGGCGAGATCGGTGACCGGATATACGACGGTACGCAAGCCCTGGATCGTCATTGGGGGTTCCTCCTGAACGGGGTCAGCGGCGCGTTTCGTGGCGCGCGTTGATTTTCGGGCGGCCGAGAGTGGCGGCGTGAACAGCCGACCGCGCCATCATCAGACCTCACGGCCAACCGGCGGGCCGGTGTCGATCGGCTCGTGGCGATTGTCCGGCCGGATGCGCTTCACCAGTTCGCCGAGCGCAAACGGCCTGCGGCGCGAAGGTTCGATGACGATGCGGCCGCGGTCCTCGCGGATTTCGACCGTCTGCTCCAGTTCGAGTCCGGAGTCGGCGAGCACGGAAGCCGGGATGCGCACGGCCGCGCTGTTGCCCCACTTCTTGACCACGACTTCCATCATGTCTCCTGCACAAGGCACGTGCGGCTGGTCAGGCGGCGCGGCGTTTTTCGGCTACCCGCGGCAGCGCGCTTCGTCGCGGGCATCTCTTCGCGGATCACCCGGCGAAGCACCGCCTCGGTGACTGGCCGCTCGCCTTCGGCCAGGACTGCTCTCAGCGCATCGTTGATCATTGTCTGGTAGCCGGTGCCTTCCTTTTCGGCGCGGGTGCGGAAAGCATCGAGCACGTCGTTGTCGAGGTAGATCGTGATGCGCGTCTTGCCCTTGCTCGCGATCAGCGCGCCTCGCTTCGCCTTGGAGAAATCGTATTCAGCCCTCATAAGTCTCGACCTCGCGCCGTGTCGCGCGGCGCACAGAGATCAGACGGATCTCGCTGCCGCGCAGTGTGTAAACCACCACCAGAACCCGTGATGCACTTCCCGTTCCCACCGCGACGAAGCGTGGTTCGACTTCGGCATCCGGATCCTCGCGATGCAAGGCGAGGGGGTCTCGGAAAACACCTTCGGCGTCGGCGAAAGGGACGCCATGTTTCCGGAGGTTGCCGGCCGCCTTGGCGGGGTCGAACTGGAAGCGCACGGGTTATATATGCACATTATACATATATATGGGAAATTCACCAATGTTTGCTGCCGCGTACCAGCCCCACCGCCACCCCTTCGATTGCGAACGCGGTCTTCTTCGGATCGACGACGATCGGCGCGAACGCCGGGTTCTCGGCGACGAGCGTGATTTCACGCCCGCTGCGTTTCAGCCGCTTGACGGTGACTTCCTCGCCCAGACGCGCAATGACGATCTGGCCCGACCGCGCGTCGGCGGTCTTGTGCACGGCGAGGAGATCGCCGTCGAGGATGCCGGCGTCGCGCATGCTGGCCCCGCGCACGCGCAGCAGGTAATCGGCCTGCGGCGCGAACAGCGCGGGATCGATCTTGTACTGCGCCTCGATGTGCTCGGCGGCGAGGATCGGGCTGCCTGCGGCCACCCGGCCCACCAGCGGCAGCAGGCCCTGGACCGGCATGCCCGGAATGTCCTTCAGCCGCAGCCCGCGCGAAGTGCCGGCGAGGATTTCCAGCACGCCTTTTTTCGCCAGCGCCTGCAGGTGGTCCTCCGCCGAACTCGCCGTCGAAAACCCCAGTCCCGTGGCGATCTCGGCCCGCGTCGGCGGCATCCCCGTCGTTTCGAGATAGCCGCGGATCCAGTCGAGGATCTGCTGCTGCCGATGGGTCAGGCGCGGCGTCTCCGGCACGTCGGCACGGGCGGTGGTCCGGGAGGTGACCCGGGCAGTGACCACATGGGCGAAGGGACGGCGGGGGCGGGGAGAACGGGGAGCCATGTAAAGACCGTATGAATATTCGGTACACGGATTATATACGGTAAAACCGGGAGGTCAAGCAGCGACGAAGGAGAGATGGATCGCGCGCCTCCGATCGCGAACCTGTCCGTCCTCCCGGCCTCGCGTAGCCTCGCGGCGATTCGGAGGCACCTCGCTTGTCGGAGCGGGATCAAAGACCCGCTCGACCGGACTGGAAAATCCGCGAGGGTCGGCTCAGGATTCCGTTCCGCACCGGTTGCCGCTGATCCCGGGTTGGGACGTGTCGGCTGTGGTCGAGACGGCGGGTGCGCGGGTTACGCGGTTCAAGCGCGGTGATGCGGTCTACGCGCGGCCCGACGGCCGCGATCATTCGCGCGGGCGAGGATGCAGCCGCCATCTCGTTCAGCGCCCGGCGTTGTGTTCGATCCAGGCGGCGAATGCGTCGACGAATTTCTGCAGGAATCCGCGCGTCGCGTCGTTGACCAGTGCGCCCTTGTCGTCGAACATGGCCGCCGCGTTGCCGATGTACGCTTCGGGCTGGCCCATCGCCGGCATGTTGAGGAACACCAGCGACTGGCGCAGATGGTGATTGGCGCCGAACGCGCCCAGCGCGCCCGGCGAGACGCTCATGATCGCGGCGGGCTTGCCGCTCCACGCGCTCTTGCCATAGGGGCGTGAGGCGACGTCCAGCGCATTCTTCAGTGCGCCCGGAACCGACCGATTGTACTCCGGCGTGACGAAGAGCACCGCGTCCATCGTTTGCAGGCGCGCCTTGAAGTCACGCACCGCCGCCGGCGGCTCCGCCTCGTGGTCCTGGTTGTAGAAGGGCAGATGGCCGATTTCGACGATCTCGCACTTCAGCGACGCGGGCGCCATCGCCATGACGGCGTGCGCCATTTTGCGATTGAGGGAGTCCTTGCGCAGACTGCCGATGATCACTGCGACATTGCGGGGGCTGGCCATTCGTTTCCTCTGGTTGCGACGGTGAAAGCGGGATGATGCTGCATCATGCCTCCGGCAGACCTGCCACGTCCACCCAGGCACCCTTGTCGTGCGACGCCATGCACGCCTCGATGAACGCCATCGTGCGCGCGGCTTCCTCGATCCGCGGATAGGGCAAATCCGGAACCGGCTCGCCGAGTTCACGCGCCATCCGGTCCTGCGCCGCTTCGGAGTAGATATTGGCGAACGCCTCGCGCAAGCCCTCCGGATGTCCGCGCGGCGTGCGGCCGGCCGCGATGATGTCGGGCGGCAGGAACGGATCGCCACGCGTGATCAAGCGCTGCGGCTCGCCGTGCAGCGCCAGCCGCAGGTAGCTCGCCTCGCGATGCGACCAGTCGAGCAGGCCCTTTTCTCCGTAGACGCGGAGCCGGATGTCGTTCTCCCCACCGGCGGCCGCCTGAGTGGCGATGAATGTAC
>JAAFGU010000413.1 GCA_010365205.1 Aromatoleum sp.
CGCGAGCCGGCTGGCGCTAGTGCTTGAGGACGGCGGCCTTGTCGTCGGGTGCCCCCGTTGGCGGCACCGACGGCGCATCGGCGGTCGCTTCGGGCAGCGGCGTCGGGTGCCGCTCGAGCGCGGCCGCCAGTACCTGCTCGATCCAGCGCACCGGGCGGATGTCGAGACGATTCTTGATCTCGTCCGGGATCTCCGTCAGGTCCTTCACATTCTCCTCAGGAATGAGCACCGTCTTGATCCCGCCGCGACCCGCTGCCAGCAGTTTTTCCTTCAGCCCGCCGATGGGCAGCACTTCGCCGCGCAGCGTGATCTCGCCGGTCATCGCGACGTCCGCTCTCACCGGAATCCCGGTCAGGATCGACACCAACGCGGTGACGATCGCGCCACCGGCGGACGGCCCGTCCTTCGGCGTCGCCCCTTCCGGCAGGTGAATATGCAGATCGGTCTTCTGATAGAAATCCGGCGCGATGCCGAGCGCCTTCGAGCGGTGGCGCACGACCGACAGCGCGGCGGCGATGGATTCGTTCATCACGTCGCCGAGCTTGCCGGTGGTCGTCGTCTTGCCCTTCCCCGGCAGCGCCACGGCCTCGATGGTCAGCAGATCGCCGCCGACCTCGGTCCAGGCCAGACCGGTCACCTGGCCGACCTGGTTCTTCTTCTCGGCGATGCCGTAGGTGTAGCGCCGGACGCCCAGGTACTTGTCGAGGTTCTTCGCGTTGACCTCGACCGGGCGCTTCGCCGTACGCCCCTTGCCTTCGCTCTGCTTCAGCAACAGCGCCTTCACCACCTTGCGGCAAATCTTGCTGATGTCGCGTTCGAGGCTGCGCACCCCGGCTTCGCGCGTGTAGTAGCGCACGATGTCGCGGAGCGCACTTTCAGCGACGTGCAGCTCGTCGGGTTTGAGACCGTTCAGCTTGATCTGCTTCGGCAGCAGGTACTGCTTTGCGATCACGATCTTCTCGTCTTCGGTGTAGCCCGAGAGCCGGATAACTTCCATCCGGTCGAGCAGCGGCGCCGGAATGTTCATTGTGTTCGCGGTGGCGACGAACATCACGTCGGACAGGTCGTACTCGACCTCGACGTAATGATCGACGAATGTGCTGTTCTGTTCGGGGTCGAGCACCTCGAGCAGGGCCGACGACGGATCGCCCCGGAAATCCTGCCCCATCTTGTCGACTTCATCGAGCAGGAACAAAGGATTGCGGACTCCGACTTTCGTCATGTTCTGCAGAATCTTGCCCGGCATCGAACCGATGTAGGTCCGGCGATGGCCCCGGATCTCGGCCTCGTCGCGGACGCCACCCAATGACATCCGCACGAACTTGCGTCCGGTGGCCTTGGCGACCGACTGGCCCAGCGAGGTCTTGCCGACGCCCGGCGGCCCGACCAGGCACAGGATCGGCCCCTTCAACTTGTCGACGCGCTGCTGGACCGCCAGATATTCGACGATCCGTTCCTTCACCTTCTCGAGTCCGTAGTGGTCGGCGTCGAGGATCTTGACCGCGGCGGCAAGGTCCTTGCTGATTTTGCATTTCTTCTTCCACGGCAACGACGTGAGCGTCTCGATGAACGTGCGCACGACGGTCGCCTCGGCCGACATCGGCGACATCATCTTGAGCTTCTTGAGCTCGGTCATTGCCTTCGCCTCGGCCTCCTTCGACATGCGCGCGGTCTTGATCTTCTTTTCGGTTTCCTCGAGGTCGGCGTTCTCGTCGCCCTCGCCGAGTTCCTTCTGGATCGCCTTGACCTGCTCGTTCAGGTAGTACTCGCGCTGGCTCTTCTCCATCTGCCGCTTGACGCGGCCGCGGATGCGCTTTTCCACCTGCAGGATGTCGACTTCGCCTTCCAGCACGCCAAGCAGGTGCTCGAGGCGCTTGCCGACGTTGCCCATTTCCAGGATTTCCTGCTTTTGCTCGAGCTTGAGCGGCAGGTGGGCGGCGATGGCGTCGGCGAGCCGACCACCGTCGTCGATGCCTGCCATCGACGTGAGAATTTCAGGCGGGATCTTCTTGTTAAGCTTCACGTACTGGTCGAACTGCGCCAGCAGCGCGCGCCGCATCGCCTCGATCTCGTGGGGCTGGCCGGTGTCACCCTCGAGCATGACCACTTCGGCTGCCAGGTACTCGCCCTCGTCCGTCACGCCCGCTAGTCGCGCCCGCTGCGTGCCCTCTACCAGAACCTTCACGGTGCCGTCCGGGAGCTTCAGCATCTGCAGCACGGTCGCCACGCTGCCGATCGGATAGAGGTCCTCCGCGGCCGGATCGTCCTTGGCTGCGGACTTCTGCGCGACCAGCAGGATGTGCTTGCCGGCGTCCATCGCGACATCCAGCGCCTTGATCGACTTCGGGCGACCGACGAACAGCGGGATCACCATGTGCGGAAACACGACGACGTCCCGCAGCGGCAGAAGGGGAAGCGATGTGTGCTCGGTGGAAAGCGGGGATTCGGTAGGCATTCGGACCTCGGGATAGGAGTTCGTATCGGAAAATGGGGCCGGCGGCCGTCGGTGTCAAGCCGAGAGCGAAAAAACCGGGGAAAACCCCTGCTCAACCATGGAGTTATCATCTCGCGATCGCGACGTCGCCGCGCCGATCATCGGATACGGCCCGCGCCCGCGGGTTGCGCCGGCGCGGCGCCGACCGATGTCGCGCCACGCC
>JAAFGU010000022.1 GCA_010365205.1 Aromatoleum sp.
CAGCGACCGCCGCTGGGTGCCTTACCTGTGAAGGGACGACGACGAGCGCGTCCCCCTTGGCGGACGACCGCGTCGGCATCCGGACGCAGCGGTCGCGGTCCCGGTCGCGGCGACCGGACCTGTCCCTGTGACCGATACGGAGAGAATTCCATTGCGCGGAGCACCGCCGTCGCGCGAGAATGGTCGCGCAACAATCGCTCATCCACAGGGGGAATCCGTGCGGGCTGCGCAGCGGATACGCGCCGGCAGCTTTTCACGGTGGCCGAAAAGAAGGCGCGCCCGCGGGCGCGCCTTTTCTCGCGTCGTTCGCCTGCGAATTCAGCCCTTGGCAAACGTGATCGCGCCGCCGGTGGCGCCGATTTTCACGGTGTCGCCCGGTCCGAACTTGCCGGCGAGGATTTCCTTGGACAGCGGATTCTCGATCTGCTGCTGGATCGCCCGCTTCAACGGCCGCGCGCCGTAGACCGGGTCGAATCCGGCCTCGGCGACGACTTTCAGCGCGACGTCGGACACCGTCATCCTGATCTCCAGCTTCGCCAGCCTCGTTTCCAGGCTTCGCAACTGAATCTTCGCGATGTCGGCGATCTGCTCCTTGCCGAGCGGGGCGAAGACGATGATCTCGTCGATCCGGTTGACGAACTCCGGACGAAACTCGTTCTTGACCTCGGCCATCACCGCGATTTTGATCAGCGCCTGGCTCGCGCCCTCGTCGGTCAGCTGCTGGATCTTGTGCGAGCCGAGGTTCGACGTCATCACGATCACCGTGTTCTTGAAATCCACGGTGCGGCCCTGCCCGTCGGTCATCCGGCCGTCGTCGAGGACCTGCAGCAGCACGTTGAACACGTCCGGGTGCGCCTTCTCGACCTCGTCGAGCAGGATCACGCTGTACGGCTTGCGCCGGACGGCTTCGGTCAGATAGCCGCCTTCCTCGTAACCCACGTAGCCGGGCGGCGCGCCGATCAGCCGCGCGACGCTGTGCCGCTCCTGGAATTCGGACATGTCGATGCGGATCAGGTGCTGCTCCGAGTCGAACAGGAATTCGGCGAGCGCCTTGCATAGCTCGGTCTTGCCCACGCCGGTCGATCCGAGAAACAGGAACGATCCGTAGGGGCGGTTCGGATCGGCGAGCCCTGACCGCGAGCGGCGGATCGCGTCGGATACCAGCCGCACCGCTTCGTCCTGCCCGACCACGCGCCGGTGCAGCGCATCTTCCATGTGCAGCAGCTTGTCGCGTTCGCCCTGCATCATCTTCGACACCGGAATGCCCGTCGCGCGGGAAACCACCTCGGCGATTTCCTCGGCGCCGACCTGTGTGCGCAGCAGCTGCGGCTTCTTCGTCTGTTCGCTGGCGAGTGTCTTATCCGCCTTTTTCAGTTGCGCCTCGAGCTGCGGCAGCTGGCCGTACTGCAGCTCGCTCATCTTCTGCCAGTCGCCCTTGCGCTTGGCATCCTCCATCTGCAGCTTGATCTTGTCGATTTCTTCCTTGATGTGCTGCGTGCCGGCCACCTGCGCCTTCTCCGCCTTCCACACTTCATCGAAATCCGCGTACTCGCGCTCGAGCTTCGCAATTTCCTGCTCGATCAGCCCGAGACGTTTCTTCGATGCCGGATCCTTTTCCTTCTTCACCGCCTCGCGCTCGATCTTGAGCTGGATCAGCCGACGATCGAGCTTGTCCATTGCCTCGGGCTTGGAGTCGATCTCCATGCGGATTCGGGCGGCGGCCTCGTCGATCAGGTCTATCGCCTTGTCGGGCAGGAAGCGGTCGGTGATGTAGCGGTGCGAAAGCTCCGCCGCGGCGACGATCGCCGGATCGGTGATGTCGACGCCGTGGTGGATTTCGTAGCGCTCCTGCAAGCCGCGCAGGATCGCGATCGTGGATTCGACGCTCGGCTCGTCGACCATCACCTTCTGGAAACGGCGTTCGAGCGCGGCGTCCTTCTCGACGTATTTCCGGTACTCGTCGAGCGTGGTGGCTCCGACGCAGTGCATTTCGCCGCGGGCGAGCGCCGGCTTCAACATGTTGCCGGCGTCCATCGCGCCCTCGGCCTTGCCGGCGCCGACCATCGTATGCAACTCATCGATGAAGACGATCGTCTGCCCCTCGTCGGCGGCGATGTCCTTCAGCACCGCCTTCAGGCGCTCCTCGAACTCGCCGCGATACTTGGTGCCGGCGAGCAGCGCCGCCATGTCGAGCGACAACACCCTCTTGTTCTTGAGCGTTTCGGGCACTTCGCCGTTGACGATCCGCTGCGCGAGGCCCTCGACGATCGCCGTCTTCCCGACGCCCGGCTCGCCGATCAGCACCGGATTGTTCTTGGTCCGCCGCTGCAGGATCTGGATGGTGCGGCGGATCTCGTCGTCGCGCCCGATGACCGGATCGAGCTTGCCCTGGCGGGCCCGCTCGGTCAGGTCGATCGTGTATTTGGCCAGCGCCTCGCGCTGACCTTCGGCTTCCTGACTGTCGACGTTGCCGCCGCCGCGCACCGCCTCGATCGCGGACTCCAGCGCCTTCCGCGCGAGGCCGTTGTCCTTGAGCAGGCGGCCGGTGTCGCCTTTGTCATCGGCAAGCGCCAGCAGGAAGAGCTCGCTGGCGATGAACTGGTCGCCGCGTTTGGTCGCGTCCTTGTCGGTCAGGTTGAGCAGGTTGTTGAGGCCGCGCGACAGGCCGATTTCGCCGCCCTGCCCCTCGACCTTGGGCAGCCGCTCGATCGCCTTGGAGAGCGCCGCCTTGAGCTTGGGCACGGCGACGCCGGCGCGCGCGAGCAGCGACGCGGTGCCGCCGTCATCCTGGGTCAGCAGCGCCGACAGCAGGTGCTCCGGCTCGATGAAGCCGTTGTCGTTGCCCAGCGCCAGGCTTTGGGCATCGGCTAAGGCCTGCTGGAACTTGGTCGTGAGCTTGTCGAAGCGCATGGGATCGCCCTGGTGAAAGACTCTATTACAGGTGTGGGCTGAGTCTTATCAATTCAAGGTCCATTGCGCGCTCTCGCGGTCGGCGCCGCGCTGCGGTCCGTTCGCCACCTTGCGCCTTCGGTGTGGACGTCCGGCCGTGCCGGTGGATAATGAGCGGCCATGGAGGTCACGCGCGCACTGGTATCGTACGCTCTGCGGCCGCGGCCGCGATTCGCCGCCTGGCGAGCCCGTTGGAAGGCGCTTACGCCGCTCACCCGGGACATCGTCGTGATCCTGGCGATCAAGGCGGTGCTGCTCAGCGTCCTGTGGTTCGCATTCTTCCGCGCCCCCCTCGCCCCGCACATGACGATGGAACCGCAACGCGTCGAAGGCCGCCTGATCGGCGGCGCCTTGCCCTCGGAGGTTCCGCGTGCCATCCCTTGACGTCGTCGAACTGTCGCGGCTGCAGTTTGCCGTGACGGCGCTGTACCACTTCCTGTTCGTCCCGCTGACGCTGGGGCTGTCGTGGATCCTGGTCGTCATGGAATCCGTGTACGTGATGACCGGCAAGGAAATCTACCGCGACATGACGAAGTTCTGGGGCAAGCTCTTCGGCATCAATTTCGCGATGGGCATCGCCACCGGCATCACGCTGGAGTTCCAGTTCGGCACCAACTGGGCCTACTACTCGCACTACGTCGGCGACATCTTCGGCGCGCCGCTGGCGCTCGAGGGGCTGATGGCGTTCTTCCTCGAATCGACGTTTGTCGGTCTTTTCTTCTTCGCCTGGGACCGGCTGTCGAAGGTCAAGCACCTGATGGTGACCTTCCTGATGGCGCTCGGCTCGAACCTGTCGGCACTGTGGATCCTGATCGCCAATGCGTGGATGCAGAACCCCGTCGGCGCCGAGTTCAACGTCGACACGATGCGGATGGAGCTGACCAGCTTCGCCGACCTGGTGTTCAATCCGGTCGCCGGACCGAAATTCGTGCATACGCTCGCCGCCGGCTACGTCACAGCGTCGATGTTCGTGCTCGGAATCTCGTCGTGGTACCTGCTCAAGCTGCGTGATCCGTCGTTCGCCGTGCGCTCGTTCGCCGTCGCCGCCGGTTTCGGTCTCGCCTCCGCGATCTCGGTGATCGTGCTCGGCGACGAGTCTGGCTACACGTCGGGCGAGGTGCAGAAGGTCAAGCTCGCGGTGATCGAGGCGGAGTGGGAAACCGAACCGCCTCCGGCGGCGTTCACCGCATTCGGCTTCCCCGACCAGGACGCCGAGAAGACGCACTTCGCGCTGAAGATTCCATGGCTGATGGGCTTGATCGCCACCCGTTCGGTCGACACGCCGGTCGTCGGCATCAAGGAACTGAAGAAGGAACACGAGGCGCGCATCCGCAACGGCATGCGCGCGTACGCCTCGCTGCAGCGAATCAAGGCCGGCGACCGCTCGCCCGCGACCATGGCGGAGTTCGCCGGGTTGAAGCGCGACCTGGGCTACGGCCTGCTGCTGAAGAAGTACACGCCAAACGTCGTCGACGCCACGCCGGGACAGATCCGTGCCGCCGTCGCCGACACGATCCCGAACGTCGCGCCGTTGTTCTGGTCGTTCCGGATCATGGTCGCGCTGGGGGTCTGGCTCCTGTTCGTCTTCAGCGCCGCGTTCGTCGTCCTCGCCCGCCGCCGGCTGGCGGACAATCGGTGGATCATGAAGATCGCCGTGTACAGCATTCCGCTGCCATGGATCGCGATCGAACTGGGCTGGATCGTGGCTGAATACGGCCGTCAGCCCTGGTCGATCAGCGGTGTGCTGCCGACGCAGCTTTCGGTCTCCTCGGTCGGCGTGGGTGACCTCTATTTCAGCCTGACGGGCTTCGTCGTTTTCTACACGGCACTGCTCGTCGTCGAGCTGTACCTGATGTTCAAATATGCGCGCCTGGGGCCGTCCAGCCTCCATACCGGCCGCTATCACTTCGAGCAGGGCAATGCGCCGACGGCACGAGGCACCGCATGATCTACGCCTTCGATTACGAAACGCTCAAGCTCGTCTGGTGGCTCCTGTGCGGCGTGCTGCTGATCGGCTTCGCAATGCTCGATGGTTTCGATCTGGGCGTCGGCGTGCTGTTGCCGTTCGTCGCCCGCAGCGACGACGAGCGCCGCGTCCTGCTCAACGCCGTCGGTCCGACCTGGGAAGGCAATCAGGTGTGGCTGATCACCGGGGCCGCTGCCACTTTCGCCGCATTTCCTCTGCTCTACGCCGCCGCCTTCTCCGGTTTCTACGTCGTGCTGATGCTCACGCTGTTCGCGCTGTTCTTCCGGCCCGTCGGCTTCGACTATCGGGGCAAGCTGGCCGACCCGCGCTGGCGTTCGTTCTGGGATTGGGGAATATTCGTCGCCGGCGCGGTGCCCGCACTGGTGTTCGGCGTCGCCTTCGGCAATCTCCTGCTGGGGGTCCCGTTCCACTACGACACCGATGCCCGCGTGTTTTACACCGGCTCGTTCGTCGGACTCCTGAATCCATTCGGGCTGCTCGCGGGCTTGGTGGGCCTGGCGCTGCTGACGATGCACGGCGGCCTGTTCCTGCAGTTGCGTACCGAGGGTGAGATCCAGGCGCGCGCGGCACGCGCCGCCCGGCTGGCCGCCTTCGTATTTCTGGTCGCGTTCACCGTCGCCGGCGTGTGGGTCGCCTTCGGCATCGAAGGCTACCGAATCGTGAACATGCCGCCCGCGGATTCCGCGTTCACTCCGCTTGCCAAGACGGTCGAGCGAATCCCCGGCGCGTGGCTCTCGAACTATTCGAAGTACCCGTGGAGCGCGGCGGCGCCGGCGGCGGCCGTCGGCGGCGCAATCTTCGCCGTCGTCGCCTCCCTGTCGGGCCGCGCACTCACCGCGTTCATTCTGTCCTGCGCCACGGTGGCAGGTGTCGTGCTGACCGCCGGCTTCGCGCTATTTCCCTTCCTCATGCCGTCGTCGACCGACATGGCGAGCAGCCTCACCGTCTACGATGCGGCATCGAGCCGCCGCACGCTGCAGGTGATGTTCTGGTCGGTGCTGATCCTGCTTCCCCTGATCATCGGCTACACCAGCTGGGTCTACCGGGTGATGCGGGGAAAGGTCACCGTGGCGCGCGTCCACGAAGACGAACACGCGCTGTACTAGGGCCAGTCAGCGCCAACACACGAAGGAGCACACGATGTGGTATTTCACGTGGGTACTGGGCATCGGCCTCGCGCTGGCGTTCGGCATCATCAATGTGATGTGGCTGGAGGCGTCGTACTCGTTCGGCGAGCTGGACGAGGGCCGCATCGACGAGCGCTTCGGCGGCGGCGCCGGTGCGCGTTGACGCCCGGCGGCGGAACCGGGCTCGCACGGTCGCGCGCACTGTCGAGCACACGGCCAAACACGTGGCGGCGCCGCGGCATCGGCTGAACCCGCGAGTCCGGCGATGACCGCTGCCGAAATGCCGCCTCCCGCATCCCCGCAGTCCGAGGCCCCGAAAGCGGCGTCGTTGCGCCAGGTCGCGAGCGCGGTGTTCTGGAGCTTTTTCGGGATCCGCAAGGGCGGTCAGATGCAGCAGGACGCCGTGACGCTGAAGCCGCATCACGTCGTGATCGTGGGGCTGCTGTCGGCGCTGGTGTTCGTGCTCGTGCTCGTCGCGCTGGTGATGTTCGTCACCCGCAACGTGCCCTAGTACCGCGACCCATAAATCATGCTATGTTCGAACCGATCCGCATCGCCGATCGCTTTGTCGCTCATCCTCGCCATAGCCCGAGCTATGGCTGCGGTTCGCCGCAGTCAACTGATGCACGCGGCGCGCGGAATCGATTCTTTCGTCATCAATAGCTTGCGCTATGGCGGCCCTCGAATCGCTTCCGTACTGAGCGCCGCTGAATCGGACTGACTCACGCGATTCTCACGCGGTCATCCTTGGGGCAACCGAACAGGGTTGCGTTCGAGGCAGCCACACCAGCCGATTGACCACGGATCTGTGGCCGGCAAGCGTCAGGATTTGGTGATGACACCACACGCGACGCGCGCTCCCGAATTCCCGGTTGGCTGCGTCTTGTAGTCATCGGGGTCCTTGTGCACTATCACCGCCCTGCCGATGATATCGGTCGTTCCGGTCCCGATCATCATAGGGCTCAAGTCCGCTGTAAGCGAAGCGTTCCCGCTCGCATCGACAACCAGCATCGGCATGTCGCCGGCGTGATGTTCGGGCGCGCTTGGATTCCCATGCGGCTTGGCAGTCGGGTTGAAATGGCCACCCGCGCTCATCCCATCGCCCGAACTGCAATCGCCTTTCTCGTGGATGTGAAAGCCATGTGACCCGGGGCTCAGCCCGCTCACTTTGGCTACGACGGCGACCTTGTCGCCCTGTTGGGCGAAAGTGGCAGTGCCCATGGCGGTGTTGCCGCTTGTCGGCATGAGCGTGGCGGTGGCGCTCATCTCCTGCCCCATCGAGGTCGAACACAGACCAAGTAAACCACCCAACGCGACCCAGATACCTAGCAATTTCATGCTTGCCTCCTATAGTGCGTCGCTTCAAATCACCCGAAAAACGAAGGGCACCCACGCCGCGAGGACACCGGCGATTGCCATTGCGACCGCCGACAGCGCCAGCACGCGGCGAGTACCGCCAACGCGCATGCCAATCTGCTGCTGCGCGAGCCAGACGCTCCACGCGCCACCCAAGATAAGCAACGCCGCTCGCGCGAGCGGCAGCCAGGCCAGACGCAGACCCTCGCCGTGCGCAAGCGTTGCCGACAGCCCGCTCAAGCCGACGAGTAGTCCTGCGCCGGCGAGCGGAGTCAGTGCATACGCCAGCGCGAACGCGTTGGACCGCCATGCGCCGCGTAATGATCGCGCCGCGACGGCCAGCCACAGGCAGAGCCACCCACCTATCAGCAGTGCGGTGCAGACGATCCACCCGATGATCAATGCACCGTCGAGCCAGGTGAAGACGTCGTGCACCTCGGGATAGTTCGTGAGCAGCCACCACGGGGCATTGTTTGCGAGCAGCCACGCCGGGCCGTGATCCACAACCAATGTTATCGCTGCGCTTCGCAAAGAAACGAACGCCGACATCGCGCTCCACTCGAACGCCCCCAGCGCAAGACCGATCATGCCGAAGACGATGAGTGCCGCGTCCCAGGCGCGCGCCGCGCTCGCGTCCAGCGTGGCGACCTCGTGATTCGGCGAGCGCGCGGCGAGCGCAATCGCTCCGTGCAATCCGCTGCAGCGCGCGCACATGTGGCATTCGGACGGCCCCGTCATACGGCGGATCCTGACCAGCGGCGCACAGTTGACCGGGTGCACGCGAATACGGGCGACGTTCACGGACCACGCGGCGGTGTCTACGCGATAGTGCAGCGGCGACAGGCGCGAGAGCACGGCGAATACGCCGTTGACCGGACACAGGTGCCGGCACCAGACGCGTTTGCCGCGGCCGTAGACGAGACCGACGCCGACGGCGGCGAGCGTCGAGCCGCCGAGTACAAGCATTGTTGCCGCCGGATACTGATAAACGCTGACCAACTGGCCGAACACGGTCGTGAGCGCGAACACGACGAACGGCCAGCCGGCCCATTTCAGCCAACGCGGCACGGCCCGCCCGAGCCCATGCCGGCTCGCGGCTTCGGTCAGCACGCCCTCGGGGCAGAAGAGACCGCACCAGGTGCGACCCAGGACGAACATCGACAAAATGACCGAAGGCCACCACAGACCCCAGAACAGCCACTGTGCCAGCACCGCCAGGCTGTTGTACCAATGCGCGTCGTCCGCCGGCAACGGCAGGAATGCCGGAACCGCGACGAAGAACGCGTATGCGGCGACGATGCTCCACTGCATCGCGTGAATGAGGCCCGTGTGTCGCCGCAGCCATTCGCCAAGCGCCGCAAGCCGTGCCGCGATCGCACCGGGACGCCGGCTCAACCTGACGGCGGCTTGCGCGTCGATCACGGCGCCGATCTCAGTCATCTCTCGCTCATCTCTCACCCACGTTGACCCATCTCACCGCGACGATCGCCGCAGCAGCGTGCCGAGCGCCCCCCAATACACGGCGAGCAGTAACAGCGGCAGCAACGAGGGGCGCGCGCGATAGCCGGTGAATGCTGCAAGGAGGCCGCCCAGGCGGCTCGAATCGTCGACCACTCCCGACGTATCCCACAGACGATCAACCAAGGCCGGCAGAACGTCCAGCGCGATCAGTTTTTCGATTGCGGAGACGAGCAGCGCACCGGCGAGCAGCAGCAACAGAATCTCGCTTGCACGAAAAAAAGTTCTCCACGAGACAACCCGGCCGCCCTGCTGCAGCGCCCAGAACGTGAGCCATGCGGCACCCACGCCCAAGGCGAGGATGCCGAGAAAATTCCACGCGCTAGCGTACTGGACACCCAAGCCGTACAGAAATACAACGGTCTCGGCGCTCTCGCGTCCGACCGCCAGCGCGACGACGACGAGCAGGCCCCACCAGTTCGCGGTGGTGGCGTTGCTCTGCAGGTTCGCTTCCAGCTCGCGCTTCAGCGTGCGTCCGTGGCTGCGCATCCAGAACACCATCTGCACGATGAGCCCCGCAGCGACCAGCATCATGGCCAACTGGAAGTACTCGAGACCCTCGTCGGACAGCATCCTGGCGATGCCCAGCATCACGGCCGCCAACGCAAGCGCCAGGCCGACGCCGGCGGCAACACCGGCCCACAGGTAGCGCATCCCGCGCTTGACGTCCGGATGCTGGCGCAGCCATGCATAGAGGATGCCCACGACGAGCATCGCCTCGGCAGACTCGCGCCAGATGATGAACAGTGCGTTACCCATGGTTGACGTGCGAGCCGCGGTCCGGCTTCACTTCGCGACGATCTGACCCTTGGGCGCTTCGAGGTGATATTCGTCGAAGAAAACGTACGTGCCAGGCTTGAGCCCATTGATGACCACCGACGACTTCGCCCCGGCGGCGAGCACCTTCTCCTGCTTGAGGTCACGACTCTCGAATTCCATCGGTCCCTTGCCCTCGTTGCTGATCTCGATCTTGAATCGTTTGCCGGCCGGCACGTCGAGCTTCGCCGGGTCGAACGCGCCGTCGCGCGCGACGAGCTTGAAGACGGCCAACTCCTCCGCCTGCACGCCGATGGCGAACATTGCGATGTACACAGCTCCGCAGAGCGAGGCTAGTGTGCTGCGGTGGTCCGCGCTAGCCACGATCTTGCGGCGATTCGATGCGTCCATCTCAGTAGCCGCCTTTCTTGCCGATACCGGCGTACGCAAAGTCATACTGAATGGTAAATGCCTTGAACCAGGGACCGACGCCGGTCTCCTTGTCGGTGTGACGTCCGAAATGGCCGCTTGGCGACGTGCCCGGCGGCGCGATCGACAGCTTGAGGGTGTATTTGCCGGGACCTGCAAGCGTCAGGTTGTCGCCGTAATGCGGTCCGTCGTTTGCCACCATCGGCATCAGCTCGCCCGTGAATTTCTGACTGCTGCCCTGCTTGGTGATCTCATAGCTGACGCCGAGATAGGGGATCCATGCACCGTCCGGGAAGCCATTCTTGTTTTCGCTTTGGGCGTGAATGTCGGCTTCGAGGTGGATGTCGGACTCGGCGACGCTCTTCATCATGCCGGCGGGTTCCATCGGCACCGGCTGCAGATAAACAGCGGCGATCTCCATGCCGGCCTGGAGCTGTGGCTTGCCGATCGGGGTCTCGAGCGCACGCGCCGACGAGACCGCCAGCGAGGCGGCAAGTGCGGCCGCCGGCCACATCCGGTGAAGATGGGCTGCACGGCGGCGGGTTGCGGCGGTCCTGATCATCGGCTCCTCGGCTGTGGCGCACCCTGTCGATGGGCTATCGCAGCCAGACTACCAAGAATGGGCCCCAATGTAAATAGGAATGATTTGCATTTGTGTTTAGGCTTTGATACGATCCATTCGTCCCGCACCGAGCCCATTTACCCGCGCCATCATGTACATCTGTCTCTGCAACGCGATCACCGAGCGCCAGATCATCCGGGCAGCCGAGCTCGGTGCTAGGTCAACGCACGATCTGGCGCATGGGCTGGGTGTCGGGATTGGCTGCGGCCGCTGCTTGTCCTGCGCGAAAGGGCTGCTGGTCGAAACGGTCGCCCGCATCACAAGCGGTTCCTGCGAACTCGCGCCAACCATCGACGGAGAATCGCGATGAAAGGTAACGCCAAGGTCATCAAGCACCTCAACACGGTGCTGACCAACGAACTGACGGCAATCGACCAGTATTTCGTCCACGCGAAAATGTTCGCCAACTGGGGCTTCGATCGCCTCGCCAAGCGTGAACGCAGCGCCTCGATCGACGAGATGAAACATGCCGACAGCCTGATCGAGCGCATCCTGTTCCTCGAAGGCTTGCCCAACCTCCAGAACCTGCACAAGCTGCTTGTAGGCGAGGACGTCAAGGAGGCGCTCGGCTGCGACCTGACGCTCGAGCTTGCCGCACACCCGGCGCTCAAGACCGCGATTGCCGACTGCGAAGCGTGTGGCGACTACGTCAGCCGTGACCTCTTTCGCCAGATCATGACGTCCGAAGAAGAGCACATCGACTGGTTGGAGACGCAGTTCGAGCTGATAGACAAGGTCGGGGTTGCGAACTACCAGCAATCGCAGATGGGTCATGACGACTGAACGCTTTGTGACGGAGTGTGTGGCCGACGACGATACTGCCGCCGCGCCACCGGCGCGCCCGGAGGAAATCGGCGCTTCGCCCCGCGTCGTGACCAGCGACACTTTGCTTGCGGGGGCCTCGCAGCTCGCGATCCTGCACAAGCAGACGACCTATTTCCTGCGCCAGACGCGCTTCGGGAAGCTGATCCTCACCAAGTAACTGCACTTCCTTTCCGCCAGCCAGTCGGCTCGACGCAAGCGCATCGACCGGCGAGCCAGCCCTTGTTGTGTGTCGCCGGAGTTTGATCCCGGCGCCGATCAATTCATGGGCATGGGCAACAAACTGGCGATGAATCAATACGCTCCGGCAATACCTCGCGCGTCAACGAAGCCGAGGTTGCAAGCCCTCGCGCTGACCGCGATTGCAGTTCTCTGCGCGCTGGCGACGCCAATGCTGCGCGCGCCGGTGTTCGCCGGCGCGACCGATCCGGCCGGACCCAATCCCGTCACGCTCGGTGAGAAGATCTTCGCCGACCCGAGTCTCTCCGCGTCGGGCGCGATGGCGTGTTCGACCTGCCACGATCCCGGGCACGCGCACGCGCAGAGCAACGACCTGGCGGTACAGCTCGGCGGCGCCAACCTGGACGTGCCCGGTTTTCGCGCCGTCCCGTCGTTGCGGTACTTGAGCCTCACGCCCGGTTTCAGCTTTGACGCCGATGGGACGCCGACAGGGGGCTTCAACCGCGATGGCCGCGCGAAGGATCTGCTGGTGCAGGCACTGCGCCCCCTGTTCGCGGCACACGAAATGGGCAACGCGACCCCCGCCGATCTGGTCGCACGGCTCGCAAGAACACCTTATGCCGACGAGTTCCGCCAGGTCTTCGACCAGAACATCTTCGACGACGAGCAAGGCACGGTGTTGGCCGTGACCTTCGGACTCGCCCAATACCAGAAATTCGACCCCGACTTCCGGCCGTTCGATTCCAAGTACGACTCCTTCCTCGCCGGCAAGCTGCGCTTCGAACCCGCGGAATTGCGCGGAGTGGCGCTGTTCAACCGCGCCGACAAAGGCAATTGCGCCGCCTGCCATCCGAGCGGCCGCGGGCCCGATTACGCACCGCCGATGTTCACCGATTTCACGTACGACAACCTCGGCGTGCCGCGCAATGCCGAGATCCCGGCCACCGCCGACCCGGATTATCGGGACATGGGATTGTGCGGGCCCGACCGCACCGATCTCACCGATGTCACCGACCGGGAGGACCTGTGCGGCGCGTTCAAGGTTCCCACGCTGCGCAACGTCGCCACGCGCAAGGTGTTCTTTCACAACGGCCGCTTCAAGTCGTTGCGCGACGCGCTGCGATTCTATGTCCGGCGCGATACGAATCCTGAGGAGTTCTATCCGGTCGATGCCAACGGTGTCGTGCAGAAATTCAACGATCTGCCGCCCGCGTTGCACGGCAACGTCAACACCGCGGAAGTGCCCTATGACCGCAAGCCCGGCGAGGCGCCGCGCCTAACGGAGGCGGAATTGGATGACCTCGAAGCGTTCCTGAACACGCTCAGCGATGGTTACCAGCCTGCGCCGTGAGGGAACCGTAATGGTACCGGCACGCGTCGGTCGCTTCGAATCCGATTCGGATCCATGTCCATCACTGATCCTGGAGCATAAAGATGCCTGATGCCATCCCCTCGTTGCCGCCAACTACCGCTCGACGCTGCCGTTTGCGCCGCTTTCCGCTTGCGCTCACCATCGCCGCAACGCTCGCCTCGCCGGTCGCGTGGGCGGATGAGGCGGCCCTGAAGGCGGAGATTGCCGAATTGCGCACGCAGGTCGCCGAAATGAAGGCCCAGATGAAGGAACTCGCGGCGCAGAACAAGGCCGCGCCGACCTCAGTGGCCGCGGCGCCGGCTGCGATAACGACGACGCCATCACCCCCGCCCGCGCAAGCCGCCCTCGCGGCGCGCGTCGATCGGCTCGAGCAAACCGTGTCCACGCAAGCAGAGGCGAGCAGCGCGACCACGCTGTTCGGCTACGGAGAGATCGCCGTCAATCGGCCGACGCACACGCCCAACCAGACTCAAGCCGATCTCGCACGTGCAGTGCTCGGCTGGGCTCACCGGTTCGACGACCGCACGCGGATGGCGGTCGAACTCGAAGTCGAACACGCCGTCGCGTCAGCCGCCGACAAAGGCGAAGTGGAAATCGAGCAGTTCTACGTTGAACGTCAATTCACCGATCGCGTCGGCGGACGCGCCGGGCTGATGCTGGTCCCGATCGGTCTGCTGAACGAGCACCACGAGCCCACCCAGTACTACAGCGTCTACCGCAACTTGGTCGAGACCGCGATCATCCCCACAACCTGGCGCGAAGGCGGGCTGGCACTCTATGGCGGGACGGAATCCGGCCTGCACTGGAATGTCGGCCTCACCACCGGCTTCAACCTGGCCAACTGGGATCCGTCGTCGAGCGAAGGCCGTGAATCGCCGCTCGGCAGCATTCATCAGGAGCTGTCGCAGGCATCGGCACACGATTGGTCGGGATACGTATCGCTGAACTACGATGGCGTGCCCGGATGGCAGCTCGGCGGCACGGTGTTCACCGGCAAGGCGGGCCAAGGCACGCCGGACTTTCCGGCGGCCAAGGCCCGGGTCACGTTATGGGAAGCACACGCGCGCTGGCAACCGGGACCATTCGATTTCGCAGCGCTCTATGCGCGCGGTACCATCAGCGACACCGAGGCGCTCAATCTCACCTTCATCGGCCAGCCGACCCCCGTGCCGAAGCTCTTCTATGGCGGTTACGTTCAGGCGGCATGGCGCAATTCCTGGGCGTTCAAGGACTATTCGCTGACGCCCTTCACACGCTACGAATGGATCAACACCGCGGCAGCGTACCCGCCCGTGCCACAGGGCCTGGGTGTCGCGATGACACCCACCGAGCAGGTGTGGACGACCGGCGCGGATTTCCTTGTTTCTCCGAGCATCGTTTTCAAAACGAACTACCAGCACTATAAAGTCGACTCCTCGAAGAACAGCTTCCAGGTCGGCTTCGGCTTGAACTTCTGAAGACTCACGATGCGTTATCAATGGCTGGTCACGGCCGCGCTCGCCACAGGCTTCGCGCCTGCTGCTCAACTGGCGTACGCCGCCGAATACCTCAGCACCGAATCCGCGCAGCGTGCGGCATTTCCGGACGCCAGCGCGTTCGAGCCGGTCCTGATCACCGCGAACGTCAAGGCGGCGATCGCGCGCGAGGCAGGTCGCTTCGCCGTCGAGCCGCGCGTGTTTCGAGTACGTACCGGCGACCACGGGATTGGATGGTTCATCGTCGACGAAGTGATCGGCAAAGTGGAGCTGATCACCTACGCCCTGGCGCTCGATGCGACCGGTGCGGTCAAATCACTCGACGTTCTCGCCTATCGCGAGTCGCATGGTGACGCGATCCGGTTGGCGGCGTGGCGCGCACAGTTCACCGGCAAGCGCGCGAGCGACCCGGTGAAGCTCGACGCCGACATCCGCAACATCTCGGGCGCGACGCTGTCTTCCCGGCATGTCACCGAGGGCGTGCACCGGCTGCTGCTGATTTACGAAAAGGCGCTGGCGCGTGGTTGAAGACCGATACGCGGCGCGGCGCGCCCAGCTCTGGCTGGGCACGCTGGTCGAGATTTCGGTCGAATCGCCGGCGAGCGCGCCGGTGGAGGCCGGTGTCGCCGCGGCGTTTGCGGTCATCGCCCGTGTTCATCGCGCGCTTTCGCTGCACGATCGAGAGAGCGAGCTTTCGCGCGTGAATCGCAATGCACCAGCGGCTGTGCAGACTTTGTCGGCGGACCTGCGCGCGGTGTTGAGTTGCTCGCTCGAACTTGCAGCACGCTCGGGGGGTGCGTTCGATCCGACCGTCGGCGGGCGAGTCGCTGCGCTGGGCTTCCTGCCGCCGCAGGCGCGCTCGGCGCGCGATGCGAGTTGGCGCGACGTGGAGCTGACGCCGCGAGGCGTACGCTTTGCGAGACCGCTCGTCCTTGACTTCGGCGGCATCGCCAAGGGCTACGCAGTCGACTGCGCGATCGATGCGCTGCGTCTGCACTTCATCGCGGCGGGACGCGTCAATGCCGGTGGCGATTTGCGCGTCTTCGGAAACCAAAGCGAGCTCGTGCATGTCCGCACGGGCGGCCCGCAAGGCATCATCCTGCCGCTGGTCGCGATCACGGACGGTGCGGTGGCGACCAGCGCGTTCGGAGGACAGCGGCGCCGCATCGGCGGCCGCTGGGCAACGCCGCTGATCGACCCGCGCGACCGGCTGCCGCGGATGAGCACGCGCACCGTATCGGTCGTGGCGTCCACCTGCAT
>JAAFGU010000023.1 GCA_010365205.1 Aromatoleum sp.
CCTCGGATCATGATCGACACCGACTACCCGTTCAGACTCATACCCCGTTGGAATCACGCTCCCCGCTCAGACTCATACCCCATTGGACAAGGCTACAATTTGACGCCGCCCGCGCGAATGCGTACCGTCGATACCGCCGTTCAGCCGACCGCCATGGTCGCAACGGACTCGCAGCGCAAACGTCCGCCGGAGGATTCCCGATGAGCATCACCGACCGTTTTATGCACCGGGCCGCGGGCGCGGTTGCGGCTGTTCCGCTGATTGGGCTTGCGCTGTTCGCGCAACTTGTTTCGATGCCCGCAGTCGCCGCCGACACGCTGAATGCCTATTCGATCTGGCCCGAGAACTGGGCCCGGCCGATGTTCGAGGAATTCGAAAAGGCGACCGGCATCAAGGTCAACTTCGTCCGCTTTTCCTCGGGCGAGGCGCTGGCCCGCGTCATTGCGGAAAAAACCAACCCGCGGGTCGATGTGCTTTTCGGCGGCCCGGTGGAAACTTTCGCCGCCGGAATCAACGAGGGCTTGTTCGAGCCGTACAAGCCGCCCTCGTTCGCGGTGCTGCCACCTCGCTTTCGGCACGCGGACGGGCAATGGGTCGCGATCGCCGACGATCCTTTGGTGTTCATGTCCAACGACAAGTTTGTCAAGGAGAACGGCCTGAAGGCGCCGGCATCGTGGAACGACCTGCTCGCGCCGGCGTACAAGAATATGCTGCAGATGGCCGACGCGCGGACCTCGGGCACCGCCGTGACGCGCATCTTCTCCGTGCTGGAAGTCAACGGCCGCGATGAGAACAAGGCCTTCGACTACATGAAAAAGTTGCGCCCGAACGTGCAGCTGTACACCAAGAGCGGCGGCGGCGGGACGCTGCCCGTCGGCCTGGGCCAGGCGGGCGCCGGTATCTTCTTCATCGTCGACGCCTTGGATACCAAGGCGAAGGGCTA
Organism: Aromatoleum sp.; assembly: GCA_010365205.1. Taxonomy (GTDB): domain Bacteria; phylum Pseudomonadota; class Gammaproteobacteria; order Burkholderiales; family Casimicrobiaceae; genus CAIWHR01. Next base: position 944 of record JAAFGU010000023.1, read on the forward strand.
CGAGGTGACGATCAGCTTTCCGCAGGAAGGCATCGGCACGGCCGCCGAGGGAATCGCGCTGATCAAGGGCGCCAAGAACCCCGCACTTGGCAAAAAACTGATCGACTGGGCCGCATCGCCGGCAATGCAAACACTGTTCGCGAAGTACAAGATCAATTTTGTTCCCGCGCATCCGGACGTCGCGCTCGAACCCAGCCTCGCCGCCGTGTTGAAAGGTGCGAAAATCTTTGCGATCGACGCCGACTACGCGGGTGCGAACCGCAAACGCGTGGTCGAGCGCTGGGTCGCCGAAGTGCTGAATCCCTAACCGCAGACGCGCCGGGATGAGCGCGCCCGGTCGCCCTTGGTCGGTAGCGGCCATGGGCATGCGCAAGGATCCTGCCGTCACGACGGCAGTCTTTGTGCTGTGGGCGCTGCTGGCGCTGTTCGTCGTATATCCACTGGCCGCCCTTTTCGCGCGGATGCTTGTCGACCACGGGACATTCACGACCGCCGGCCTCGCAGCGGTGCTGACCGACCGCCACCAGATCCGCGCGTTCTGGAACAGCCTGCTGCTCGCCCTGCTGGTGGGAATTGCCGGAACGATGATCGGCTTTCTGTTCGCCTTCACGGCGGCGCGCGGCCGGTTGCCGCGTGTTCTCCTCACGGTTCTCGACGCGGCGGTGCTGCTGCCGCTGGTCTCACCCCCGTTCACCACGGCGATCGCGATGATCTTTTCATTCGGGCCGCGCGGGCTCATCACCTACGATCTGCTCGGACTCAAAAGCGTCACTGTTTACGGGCTGACGAGCACGCTTTTCTCCGAGGTTCTGACCTATTTTCCGATTGCCTATCTGACGCTTCGGCCGTTGCTCACCGCGATCGATTCGAACGTCGAAGGCATGGCGCTGTCTCTGGGCGCATCGCGCTGGCGTGTTTTTCGGACGGTCACGCTGCCGCTGACCATTCCCGGACTCGCCAACGCGTTCTTGTTGCTTTTCGCCGCATCGCTGGCGGATTTTGCGACACCGTTGATCCTGGCCGGCAACGATTTCCAGGTGCTGCCGACACAAGCCTATTTGCAGATCACCGGGTTGTTCGATCTGCGCGGCGGCGCAGCGTTGTCGTTCGTGCTGCTCCTCCCCGCGCTCGCGGTCTTCCTGCTGCAACGCTATTGGGTCAGCCGCCGCTATTATGTGACCATCACCGGCAAGGGCGCGGGGCAAGCGCCATTCGACAGCACCTCGCCCGGCGCACGCGCCGTCCTGCTGGTTGCCTGCGCGCTGGTCGCGCTGGTCATTGTCTATTTTTACGCGTTGCTGCTTTATGCGTCGGTCGTGGTGGCACTGGGCGCCAACCACGCGTTTACGCTGCAGCACTACCGCGTGATCTTTACCGACGGGCTGAAAGCGATCCGCGACACGCTGATCATCGCCGGCCTGGCGATGCCGCTCGGCGGGCTCTACGGCATCCTGCTCGGCTATCTGGTGACGAAGAAAGCATTTCCGGGGCGTCGTACGATGGAGCTCGTCTCGATGATCAACTACGCGCTGCCCGGAACGATCGTCGGCATCGCCTATCTCATCGCGTTCAACGATCCGCCGCTGGAATTGACCGGCACCGCGCTCATCATCATCGCCTGCTACATTTTTCGCTACGGCCCGACCGGCATCCGGGCGACGGTGGCGCTGCTGCAGCAGATCGACAAGAGTCTGGAGGAAGCTTCGCAGGGGCTGGGCGCCGGCAGCGGCACCACGTTTCGCCGCGTGACCTTGCCGCTGATCATGCCCGCGTTCTTCGCCGGGTTGGGCGTCGTATTCATTCGCTCGATGACGGCGATCAGCGCGACGATTTTCCTGGTCTCGATCGGCTGGACCCTCATCACGGTGAAGATATTGGAAAACATCACCGAGCTTTCTCTCGGTCCCGCGGCGGCGTTTTCGGTGCTGGTCGTCGTGATCGTGTTTGTGGTCATCGCGTTGATCGGCCGCGTGCTGCGCCTGTTCCGCGCACCGGGCGCGGTGCCGATGACGAGCTTGCTCGGAGGATAGGCGGTGACCGTGGAAACGATCGGCGTCCGGGTCGACGGTGTATCCAAGCGCTACGCACATCGCGTCAAGGGCGAAATCTACGCCGCACGCGATGTGAGACTTGACGTCCGGCCGGGCGAGTTCCTGACCTTGCTCGGCCCGTCGGGTTGCGGCAAGACGACGACACTGCGCATGATTGCCGGATACGAGAAGCCCGATGCCGGACGCATTTTTTTCGGCGGCCAGGACGTGACCGACCTGCCGGCGAACAAGCGCAACATCGGCTTCGTGTTTCAGAATTACGCGCTGTTTCCGCACTTGTCGGTGTTCGAGAACGTCGCCTACGGCCTGCGGGTGCGCGGACAGACCGACGACGTCATCCAGAAAAGCGTCGGCGACGTTCTCGCGCTGGTCGGACTTGCCGGATACGAGCAGCAGTTTTCGGGCCAGCTCTCCGGCGGCGAGCAACAGCGCGTGGCACTCGCGCGTGCGATCGTCATACGGCCGCGTGTGCTGTTGTTCGACGAGCCGCTGTCGAATCTCGATGCGAAGCTCCGGGTCCAGCTGCGGCAGGAGATCCGCGACGTGCAGCGCCGGCTCGGGATCACGACTGTCTACGTGACGCACGATCAGGAAGAAGCGATGGCCGTGTCCGATCGGATCGCCGTCATGCACCAGGGCAGCGTCGTGCAAGAGGGAACTGCCGAGGATCTCTACTATCGTCCGGCGTCGCAGTTCGTCGCGCAATTCGTCGGTCGCGTCAATCTCGTCGCAGGACGGGTCGTGGAGACCGTCGGGGGACGGGTGAACATCGCGGCGCTGGGGACGACAATCAGCGCCCGTTCGGCGCCTCGAGGCCTCGCGCCGGGCGATCCGGTGCAGCTGATCATCCGCCCCGAAGCCATCGAAGTTGCGCGCGCCGGCGAAGAGCCGTTGACGGCGATGGTCGTATCGCGCAGCTTTCTCGGCGAGAAACTCGAGTATTTGCTACGCTGCGCGGGTGAAACGCTGCAAGTCGTCCGCTACAACGCCGGGCCCGAAGCCGTCATTCCCGATGGCGCAACGATTTCACTTCGCTTTGCCGAGGACGCGGTGACGGTGCTCACGGAACGCGGCGGCGACGGGCGGCCGACGTGAGGGACCCAACTGCCCGTCACTCGGTAACGCGCGCGCTGCTGCTCCTCGCCAGCTGCTCGCTCGCATCCGGTGTCGCGGTGCGCGGCCATGCGGCGGAGGCGCCGCGTGAATTGCACGGCATGGCCGATGCCTTTGCCGCGCCCGGCGTCGCCCTTGCCTGGGGAGTGGTGCGGGGCGCCAGCGAGGCGGCAACGCTCGTCGTCGTCCGCATCGTCACCGATCCGGTGGCGTACCCGTGGGTCGCCGTCGCCGGACGCGACCCTTTCACGCAGGCCCAACGATCCTTGCTGCCCGTGACGCCGACCGCCGGCGTCGTCGACCTGCGCGCGCCCCGCGCCCACTTCGCCGATTTTCCGCGCACCGAGTTCCGCTTCTACGATTCCACGGCGGCGGATCGGCACGATGCGCCCGGGCTCGTGGTGTTCTTTCTCGGCGTTCCGGATACGACGCCGGAGTTCGCCACCGAGGACAAACTCGAGGCCTATCTCGCCGATCGCATGGCGCGCCTGCGCGGCGGCACCGGACTGAAGGCGCCATGACTCCCGCAGAACTCGCGCGCCTGATCGATCACTCGGTGTTGAAGCCCGAGGCGACCGAGCACGATATCCGCGCCGGCGTCGACGTCGTCTGCACGCTGCAGATCGGATTTTATTGCGTGCAGCCCAGCTGGGTGAAACTGGCGTCAGAGGCGATCGGAGGCGCCGGCGCGCGCGTGGTCAGCGTCGTGGGATTTCCGCATGGCTGCGACCGCCCCCCGGTGAAAGCACGCGCCGCGTCCATCGCCGTGGCTGAAGGGGCGCGCGAGATCGATATGGTGATGAACTTTGGCGCCCTGAAGAGCGGGCACGCTACGCTGGTAGCGGACGATATCGAGGCTCTCGTCCGCGCCGTGCACGGCGTACCGGTGAAGGTGATCCTCGAGACCGCGGCGCTTTCCGAGAGCGAGAAAAACCTCGCGTGCCGGCTGGCCTGCGATGCGGGCGCGGCGTTCGTCAAGACCTCGACCGGATTTCACCCGGGTGGCGGTGCGACGGCCGCCGATGTGCGGCTGTTGCGCGCGGCCGTCGGCCCGGCGATCGGCGTCAAGGCTTCAGGCGGCATCCGCACTCTGGCCGACGCGCGCGCGATGCTCGACGCCGGGGCGAATCGCATCGGAACCTCCGCCAGCGCAGCAATCCTCGAGGCATTGGCGTCGGAGAATGCACGGCAGCGCCAGCCGCCTTCGATTTAGGGCCCGTCTCGTCCGGCGGCCAAGCTGCCGTCACGGGGGTGCAAGGGCAGGCCCGGCCATTGCCTCGATCATCGCGATCGTGGCCTTCTGCAACGGCGTGGACGGGCGCTGCGCCGAGGTCGCGATCCGCGAGGGCGCTCTTGAGCTGCGGCTGGACGATGGTCCGGCAGTGGAGTCGCTGCGCCGTCGCGGCGCCGTGAAGCGCCCGAGGAGACAGCACCGCGAAGCCGTGCCCCTCGGCAACGAGCTCCAGGATCGCCGGCACGGCGTCAATCTCCATCGCGACCTGTGGCCGCATACCCAGACTGGCGAGGCGCGTCTCGACCAGCATGCGGATCGCATGGGGCCGGCTGGGGATGATCAGCGGGAACCGCGGCAGATCGGAAAGCCGCAGCTTACGCGGTTCGCGTCCCTCCTTCCGCGCGCCGACAAGGCAGAGGGGTTCCTCGAGGAGGATCCGGATGTCGATGGCCGGCGACGCGATCGGGTTGTAGACGAGGCCCACGTCGACACGGCCGACGGCCAGCCATTCCTGGATGGTGGAGGAGAGCCCCTCGACGATGCTGAGCGACGCCCGCGGGTAGGTTTGCCGGAACTCGCGGACGACCGGTACGGTGAGGTGCCGCGAGATCGTGGGCGGAAGGCCAACCACGACCTTTCCGACCGATGCACCCTTGGTCTCGTCGACGTCGCGCCGTGCGCGGTCCACCTGCTGCAGAATGCCGCGGGCGTGCCCGAGCAACCGTTTCCCCGCTTCGGTCGGCGTGGCGCCGCGGCCGTTGCGCAGCAGCAGATTCTGCCGCAGCTCCACTTCGAGGTTGCGCACCTGCCGGCTGATCGCCGGCTGCGCGACCCCGAGGACGCGCGCGGCGCGGCTGAACCCGCCGAGGTCGACGACATTGACGAAATACTCCAGCCGCTTGAGGTCCATGGCTCCCCTGCACGGCGCCGACCGCCCATGCCAAGCCGGCATAGCTGCTAGTGTACCAATGGAGCTTTTCGATGTGCCCTGATGGGTGCACACTTTCGCCAGTGGTCGACTACCGATCGACCGGAGGAGGATTCGATTCAAACGGCCATTCCCTGCCTGTTCATGCGCGGCGGCACGTCGCGCGGGCCCTTTTTCGACACCGCCGACCTGCCAGACGACATCGCCCGGCGCGATCGGGTGCTCCTCGCGGTGATGGGCTCGCCGGACAAGCGCCAGATCGACGGCCTGGGCGGTGCGCATCCGCTCACCAGCAAGGTCGGCATCGTGCGCCGCGGCAGCAAGCCCGGCGTCGACCTCGACTTCCTGTTCGCGCAGCTGCAGCCGGACCAGGACACGGTCGACACGACGCCCAACTGCGGCAACATGCTCGCGGCCGTCGTGCCGTTCGCGCTGGAAACCGGCATGGTGACGCCGCAGGGCGATACCAGCAGCTTCCGCGTGCTGACGCTCAACACCGGCATGCAGTGCGACATCACCGTGCACACGCCGGCCGGCCATGTCGAGTACGACGGCGACGCCCGCATCGACGGCGTGCCCGGAACGTCGGCGCCCATCACCATCAATTTTCTCGATACGGCCGGGTCGGTGTGCGCCGGCCTGCTGCCGACCGGCCACGTGCGCGATGTGATCGACGGCATCGCCGTCACCTGCATCGACAACGGCATGCCGCTCGTGATGTTCCGTGCGACGGACGTCGGCCGCACCGGCTACGAGAGCGTCGCGCAGATGGATGCCGACGGCGAGCTGAAGACGCGCATCGAACGCCTGCGCATCGCCTGCGGCCATGCGATGGGCCTGGGCGACGTGACGAGCAAGAATCATCCGAAGATGACGCTGATCGCGCCGCCGCGCCACGGTGGCAGCCTGTGCACGCGCAGCTTCATCCCGCACGTGTGCCACGACTCGATCGGCGTGCTCGCGGCGGTGACCGTCGGCACCGCCTGCGTGCTGGACGACTCGGTATGCGACGGCATCGCGGTGATGCCGAAGGACCGCGTCAAGAAGATTTCGGTCGAGCACCCGACGGGCGAATTCAGCGTCGAGCTCGAAGTCGATCCGGCCAACCCGCAGAACGTCACCCGGGCGGCGCTGCTTCGGACCGCCCGGCTGCTCATGCGCGGCGAGGTCATGATTTCAGCGTCGGTGTGGAAAGGAAGGAAATCGTGATCATCGACTGCCACGGCCACTACACGACCGCGCCCACGGCGCTGGAGGAGTGGCGCAACCGCCAGATCGCCGGCCTGCGGGACCCGGCCGCCGCCCCGAAGGCTTCGGAGCTCGCGATCAGCGACGATGCGCTGCGCGAGAGCATCGAGACCAACCAGCTTGCCAAGATGAAGGAGCGCGGCAGCGATCTCACCGTCTTCTCGCCGCGCGCGAGCTTCATGGCTCACCACATCGGCGACTTTCAGACGAGCGCGACGTGGGCGGCGATCTGCAACGAGCTCTGCTACCGGGTGAGCCGGCTCTTCCCTGACAACTTCATCGGTGCGGCGATGCTGCCGCAGTCGCCGGGCGTGGACCCGAAGACCTGCATTCCCGAGCTCCTGAAGTGCGTCAGGGAGTACGGTTTCGTCGCCATCAACCTCAACCCCGATCCCTCGGGCGGCCACTGGAAGGAGCCGCCGCTTTCCGACCGGCACTGGTACCCGATCTACGAGAAGATGGTCGAGTACGACATTCCCGCGATGATCCACGTCAGCACGAGCTGCAATCCGTGCTTCCACACGACCGGCGCGCACTACCTGAATGCCGACACCACCGCGTTCATGCAGTGCCTGACGGCGGACCTGTTCAAGGATTTTCCCGCGCTGAAGTTCGTGATCCCGCACGGCGGCGGCGCGGTGCCCTACCACTGGGGCCGTTTTCGCGGGCTGGCGCAGGAGCTCAAGAAGCCGCTGCTCAAGGACCACCTGCTGAACAACATATTCTTCGACACCTGCGTGTACCACCAGCCCGGAATCGATCTGTTGACCAAGGTGATCCCGGTGGACAACGTGCTGTTCGCCTCCGAGATGATCGGCGCGGTGCGCGGCATCGACCCGGAGACCGGGTTCTACTACGACGACACCCGGCGCTACATCGAGGCCGCCGCCCTCAGCGCGGAAGACCGCCACAAGATTTACGAAGGGAACGCGCGGCGCGTGTATCCGCGCCTGGACGCCGCGCTCAAAGCCAAGGGACAATGAAAATGAGCATGAACAACCTCGGCATCGTGAAGCGCAACATCGTCCGCGCGGACCGCGCGGCGGTCGAAAAGCTCGCGCGCTTCGGGGTCGCCACCATCCATGAAGCGATGGGCGGCGTCGGCCTGCTGAAAACCTACATGCGGCCCATATACAGCGGCGCGCGTCTGTGCGGGACCGCGGTCACCGTTGTGCTGCAGCCCGGCGACAACTGGATGCTGCACGTCGCGGCCGAGCAGTTGAAGGAGGGCGATGTCGTCGTGGCCGCGTGCACGTCCGACAACTGCGACGGTTTCTTCGGCGACCTGCTTGCGACGAGCTATCGGGCCCGAGGGGCGAAGGGACTGGTCATCGATGGCGGCGTGCGCGACGTGAAGGATCTCACCACCATGCAGTTCCCGGTGTTCTCGCGCGCGATCAGCGCCAAGGGCACCGTGAAAGCCACGCTCGGATCGGTGAATATCCCGATCGTCTGCGCCGGGGCGCCGGTGAACCCGGGCGACGTGGTGATCGCCGACGACGATGGCGTCGTGGTGGTGCCCGCCGCGATCGCGCAGCAGGCGGCCGACGCCGCGGAAGCGCGCGAGGCGAACGAAGCCGACAAGCGGAAGAGGCTGGCCGCCGGCGAGCTGGGGCTCGACATGTACAAGATGCGCGAGCCGCTCGAAAAGGCCGGCCTCAAGTACATCGACTGACCGGTTTTTTTCCCCGGTGATCCGCGCGGCGCGGATCCCGGCGCGCCGCAGCCAACCAAGAGTTTCCAGCGAACAACCGCGATGGACTTCCAGATGACCCCGGGATGGCTTGCGTACCATCCCAACCCGTGCATGCCGCGCTTCCGGCTGCCGCCGGGCGCGGTCGACGCGCATTGCCACGTGTTCGGCCCGGGCGCGCGGTTCCCCTATGCGCCCGAACGCAAGTACACGCCCGTTGACGCGTCCAGGGATCAGCTCTTCGCGCTGCGGGACCGGCTCGGTTTCTCGCGCAACATCATCGTCCAGGCCACCTGCCACGGCAGCGACAATCGCGCGCTGGCCGACGCGCTGAGGCACTCCGACGGCAGAGCGCGCGGCGTGGCCACGGTGAAGCGCAGCGTCACCGATGCCGAACTGCGCGAGATGCACGAGGCCGGCGTCCGCGGCGCGCGCTTCAACTTCGTCAAGCGTCTCGTGGACTTCACGCCGAAGGACGAGCTCATGGAGATCGCGCAACGCCTCGCGCCGCTCGGCTGGCACGTGGTGATCTACTTCGAGGCGGTGGACCTGCCGCAGCTCCTGGACTTCTTCACCGCCCTTCCGACCACCGTGGTCGTGGATCACATGGGCCGACCCGACGTGACGAAACCCGTCGACGGTCCCGAGTTCGGGCTGTTCGTGAACATGTTGCGCGAGCATCCGAACATCTGGTCGAAGGTGAGCTGCCCCGAACGGCTCTCCGTTTCCGGGCCGCCGGCGCAGGACGGCGAACAGAACGCGTACCGCGACGTGGTGCCGTTCGCGCGCCGGATCGTCGAGACCTTTCCGGACCGGGTGCTCTGGGGCACCGACTGGCCGCACCCGAACCTGAAGAACCACATGCCCGACGACGGCCTGCTGGTCGACTTCGTGCCGCACATCGCGACGACGCCCGAGCTGCAGCGCAAGCTGCTGGTCGACAATCCGATGCGGCTCTACTGGCCCGATGAGCCACGCTAAGATGAACGACCCCCACGCTCTCTCCGTTCGCTGCCCCCCGAGGGGGCGTCCAGTGCCCTTCGGGCGGCCGAGCGGGCACTGAGGCACCATGGCCCTCGACAAATCGTACAAGGACGTCCCCGGCACGACGATCTTCGACGCCGAGCAGTCGCGCAAGGGCTATCACCTGAACCAGTTCTGCATGTCGCTGATGAAATCCGAGAACCGCGCCCGCTTCAAGGCCGGCGAGCGCGCCTACCTCGACGAGTGGCCGATGACCGAGGACCAGAAGCAGGCGGTGCTGGCGCGCGACCTGAATCGCTGCATCGGGCTCGGCGGCAACATTTACTTTCTTGCCAAGATCGGCGCGACCGACGGGAAAAGCTTCCAGCAGATGGCCGGCAGCATGACGGGCATGACCGAAGAGGAATACCGCGACATGATGATCCGGGGCGGCCGCTCGATCGAGGGCAACCGCTCCATCGGGGAGAAGAAGTGACGGCCCGGATCACTGCGAGCGTATACACGTCGCACGTGCCTGCGATCGGCGCCGCGATCGACCTCGGCAAGACGGCCGAGCCGTACTGGCAGCCGGTGTTCACGGGGTACGAGCGCTCCAAGGCGTGGATGACGGCGAACAAGCCGGACGTCATTTTTCTCGTCTACAACGATCACGCCACTGCGTTCAGCCTGGAAATCATTCCCACGTTCGCGATCGGTTGCGCGGCCGAGTTCAAGCCGGCCGACGAGGGCTGGGGCCCGCGCCCGGTGCCGGTCGTGAAGGGCCAACCCGAACTGGCCGCGCACATTGCGCAGTCGGTGATTCTGGACGATTTCGACCTCACCATCGTCAACAGGATGGACGTGGACCATGGCCTGACCGTGCCCTTGTCGCTGATGTGCGGAGAGCCCGACGCGTGGCCGTGCCCGGTGATTCCGTTCGCGGTGAACGTGGTGCAGTACCCGGTGCCCTCGGGCCGGCGCTGCTATCATCTGGGCAAGGCGATCCGCAAGGCGGTCGAATCCTATGACGAACCCTTGAACGTGCAGATCTGGGGCACCGGCGGCATGAGCCACCAGCTGCAGGGTCCGCGCGCCGGACTGATCAACAGGGAGTTCGACAATGCGTTCCTCGACCAGCTCATCGCCGATCCCGAGACGCTGTCGAAGAAGCCGCATATCGACTACATCCGCGAAGCTGGGTCCGAAGGCATCGAGCTCGTCATGTGGCTCGTCGCCCGGGGCGCGATGGCTGACACGCCGCCGCGTGTCGTGCACCGCTTCTATCACGTTCCCGCTTCCAACACCGCCGTGGGCCACCTGATCCTGGAGAATCCACGATGAGCAGGTCGATCAAAGTGGCGCTGGCGGGGGCCGGCGCATTCGGCACCAAGCACCTTGACGCGATCAGGCTGATCGACGGCGTCGAAGTCGTCTCGGTCGTCGGCCGCGACCTCGGCAAGACGAAGGAGATCGCGGGCAAGTACGGCATCGGCCACGTCACCGCCGATCTCGCCGACAGCCTCGCGTTGAAGGCGGTCGATGCCGTCATCCTCTGCACGCCCACACAGATGCACGCGGCGCAGGCCGTCGCCTGCCTGTCGGCCGGCAAGCATGTTCAGGTGGAAATTCCGCTCGCCGACAGCCTGAAGGACGCGGACGACGTCGTCGGTCTCCAGAAGGAGAGCGGCAAGGTGGCGATGGTCGGCCATACTCGCCGCTTCAATCCGAGCCACCAGTGGGTACGCAAGAAGATCCAGGCGGGGAAATTCAACATCCAGCAGATGGACGTGCAGACCTATTTCTTCCGCCGCACGAACATCAACGCGCTGGGCCAGCCACGCTCGTGGACCGACCATCTGCTGTGGCATCATGCAGCGCATACCGTCGACCTGTTCGCCTGGCAGACCGGCGGCAGCATCGTCGCGGCCAACGCCGTCCAGGGCCCGATCCATCCGGCGCTCGGCATCGCGATGGACATGTCGATCCAGCTCAAAGCGAGCACCGGCGCGATCTGCACGCTGTCGCTCTCGTTCAACAACGAGGGGCCGCTCGGCACGTTCTTCCGCTACATCGGCGACACCGGAACCTACATCGCCCGCTACGACGACCTGTTCAATGGCAAGGACGAGAAGATCGACGTGTCGAAGGTCGATGTGTCGATGAACGGCATCGAACTGCAGGACCGCGAGTTCTTCGCCGCAATCCGCGAGGGGCGCGAGCCCAATGCCAGCGTCGCGCAGGTGCTGCCCTGCTACCGCACGCTCGATCGCCTCGACCGGCAACTTACGGGCGCGGTGGCCTGAATCTCCACGCGTCCCCAATCGGAAGGAACGAGATTGACAAGCGACGCGGGCAAGCACGACATTCCGGGGACCACTCTGTTCGACGGCGCGCAGGCACGCAAAGGCTACGCGCTCAACAAGATGTGCTACTCCTTCAACTCGGCCGCGAACCGCGAGGCATTCGTGCGCGACGAGGACGCCTACTGCGCGCGCTACGGCCTCACCGAAGCGCAACGGGCTGCCGTGCGCGGCCGCAACGTGCTCGAACTGATCGCCGCCGGCGGCAACATCTACTACCTCGCCAAGCTCGCCGGGATCCTCCACCTCGACGTGCAGGACATCGGCGCGCAGCAGACGGGGATGAGCAAGGACGACTTCAAGGCGATGCTGGTCGCCGCGGGGAGGTGAAGCGATGGCGACGATCACGGGAGCGATCATGAGTTCTCACGTTCCGTCCATCGGCGGCGCGATCGCGAAAGGCCTGCAGCAGGACCCGTACTGGAAGCCGTTTTTCGACGGCTTTCCTCCGGCGCATGCGTGGCTTGCCAAGGCGAAGCCCGATGTCGCGGTCGTCTTCTACAACGACCACGGGCTCAACTTCTTCCTCGACAAGCTGCCGACGTTCGCGGTCGGCGCCGCGCCCGAGTACCGCAATGCCGACGAGGGTTGGGGCATCCCCACCGTGCGGCCATTCAACGGAGATCCGGCGCTTTCGTGGCACCTGATCGATTCGCTGGTCGCCGACGAGTTCGACATCACCATGTGCCAGGAGATGCTGGTCGACCACGCGCTGACGCTGCCGATGGCGCTGCTGTGGCCGGGCGGCGGCGAATGGCCGGTGCGCATCGTGCCCATCGCCATGAACCACGTCCAGTATCCGCTGCCGTCGCCGCGCCGAAGCTACCATCTCGGCCAGGCCGTGGGCCGCGCGATCGAAGCGTGGGACGAGGATGCGCGCGTCGTGGTGCTCGGCACCGGAGGGCTTTCGCACCAGCTCGACGGCCCGCGCGCGGGATTCATCAACAAGGCCTTCGACCTGATGTGCATGGACGCGATCGTCGACGATCCCGGGCGCCTCGCGCGCCTGTCGATGCTCGAGCTTGTGCGCGAGGCCGGCGCGCAGGGCACGGAGCTGATGACCTGGGTCGCGGCGCGCGGCGCGCTGACCGGCAGCGTCAGCAAAATCCACTCGAACTACCACATCCCGATCTCGAATACCGCGGCCGCATTGATGGTGCTCGAGAACCGGGCGCCGCCTGCGGCGCGGGTACTAGCGGCCTGATTCGCAAAGCGAACGACCTGAGAATACCTGACCAACCACCCGGAGGAGACATGAACCAAACATTCGTATCCGCGCGCCGCAGGATCCTGCAGCGTTTCACGGCCACCGTCCTGCTCGGCTTGCTGCCCCTCGCAGCATCGGCCGCCGATCCATTCAAGATCGGGCTGATCCTGCCGCTGACGGGACCGTTCGCGTCCACAGGCAAGCAGATCGAGGCGGCAGTGCGCCTCTACATGGCAAAAAATGGCGACACCGTCGCCGGCCGCAAGGTCGAGCTGATCGTCAAGGACGACACCGGCCTCGCGCCGGAGACCACCAAGCGCATCGCGCAGGAACTCGTCGTGCAGGAAAAAATCAGCGTCCTCGCCGGGTTCGGACTGACGCCGCTCGCCCTCGCTACCGCGCCGGTCGCGACCGAGGCCAAGGTCCCGATGATCGTGATGTCGGCGGCCACCGGGATGATCCCGACCCGCTCGCCGTTCATCGTGCGCACCGGCTTCACGCTGCCGCAGGTCACGGGACCGATCGCCGAATGGGCTTCGAAGAACAAGATCAAGCGCGTCGTCACGATGGTGACCGATTACGGCCCGGGCCTTGACGCCGAGAGGACCTTCCATACGGTGTTCAAGGCGGTGGGCGGCGAAATCGTGGAAGCGATCCGCACGCCGCTTCGCAATCCCGATTACGCGCCGTTTCTGCAGCGCGCCAAGGACGCGAAGCCGGACGCGCTGTTCGTGTTCGTGCCCTCCGGCGAGGGTCTCGCGGTGATGAAGCAGTTCGACGAGCGCGGATTGAAGCAAGCCGGCATCCGCTTGATCGGAACTGGTGACGTCACCGACGACGACCTGCTGGAGAGCATGGGCGCGCCGGCGGTCGGCGTGGTCACGTCGTTCCACTACTCGGCCGCCCACGATTCGCCTGAGAACAAGGCCTATGTCGACAGCTTCATGAAGGCCAACAACGGGATGCGCCCGAATTTCCACTCGCTCGGCGGCTACGACGGCATGCACCTGATCTACGAAGCGCTGAAGAAGGCCGGACCCAACGCCACCGGCGAGCAGCTGGTCGAGGCGATGAAGGGAATGAAGTGGATGAGCCCGCGCGGGCCGATGTCGATCGACCCGGCGACGCGCCAGACGATTCAGAACGTCTACCTGCGCGAGGTGAAGATGGTCGACGGCAAGGCGTGGAACATCGAGTTCGAGACGATCGAGAACGTCAAGGACCCGGGCAACTGATGCGCCGCTGATTCGGGGATCGCGCCGTGCTCGGCAACCTGATCGGGGTGCTGTTCGACGGCATCGCCTACGGCAGCCTGCTGTTCGTGATCAGCATCGGGCTGTCGGTGACGATGGGCCTGATGAACTTCGTCAACCTCGCGCACGGCGCGTTCGCGATGCTCGGCGGCTATGTCTGCGTGCTGCTGATGACGCGCGCGGGCGCGCCGTTCCTGGCGAGCCTGCCGGTGGCATTCCTCGCCTCGGCGCTCGCCGGGATCGTGCTGGAGCGCACGCTCTACCGGCGCCTCTACAAGGCGACGCACCTCGACCAGGTGATGTTCTCGATCGGGCTCGTGTTCATGTCGGTCGCGGCGGCCGCCTGGTTCTTCGGGCCTTCGCAGCAGCCGGTGCGGCTGCCGGAGGTCCTGCGCGGGCAAGTGCGAGTGTTCGGGCTGGACTTGGGCGCGTATCGCATCTTTCTGATCGGCATAGTCGTCTTCATCACGATCGCGCTGCATCTGCTGCTGGTGAAGACGCGCTTCGGCGCACAGGTGCGCGCGTCGGTCGACAACGCGGTCGCTGCCGCCGGGCTCGGCATCAATGTGAATCGCGTGTTTGGCGTGACCTTCGCGCTGGGATCGGGACTCGCGGGTCTCGGCGGCGGCTTGGGCATCGACGTGCTTGGACTCGATCCGACGTTTCCGCTGAAGTACATGGTGTACTTCCTGCTCGTGGTTGCGATCGGCGGGGCCGGCACGATCAAGGGCGGCCTGGTCGCCGCCATGATCCTCGGCATCTTCGACGTAGCCGGCAAGTACTACGTGCCACAGATCGGATCTTTCATCATCTACGTGTTGATGGTCGCGCTGATGATCCTGTTCCCGGCCGGCCTGTAC